>NZ_JBEPCJ010000067.1:0-58821 GCF_040299565.1 Spirillospora sp. NPDC000708 | reverse complement strand
TTCGTCCACCCTTGACTTTGGAGCCTCTGCGGCCCCTGGGCAGGTGTTGGGGGCAGGCTCCGCCTGCCCCGCCCCGGGTCGCGCCGCCCCCACCGCTCTCCACGTAAGGGGCAGGGGTCGAGTGGCTCCGCCATGGAACCATGCAATTTTGAGCTGTCGAAATTTCAGATAGGTATAGCTGGCCATACCTATCTGTGAGGTGATGATAATCCATCCCTTCTTCGGTGATGAGTGCTTCGGTTGGACGATATTATTGACCCATGCGCTCAGTTCGGGTCGATCTCGATGAGGCGTCCACTGCGAAATTGGTGGACGCTCTCTCGCTGATCGCCGCTGAACTCGCTGGACGAGACGCCCCTGATTCAGCGGCCGCCTGTCTGGAACTCACCGAGACTCTCGTCGCGGCTTCCGATATGCAGGAAAGCGCACTGGCATCGTTCATCGGTCGGGTCGACGCCGCCGGAGAGCAGGCGCGATGGGGTTATCCCTCCACCCAGGCGTGGCTGCGATCGCGGTTGGGCATGCGGGACGGTCGTGCCAAGGAGCGGCTCGTTCTCGCCCGGCAGCGTCATCGTCTCCCGCAGGTGGCCGAACGCCTCGCCGCCGGAGATCTTTCTTACGGTTACGCCGCCGCTGTCGCCGACTCGGTGTCACGTCTGGATGACACCGACTGTGCAAAGGCTGAGGCGACCCTGCTCGGATTTGTCGATCAGGGTTTTTCGGCCGGGAAGGTCGCCGCGTTCGGGCGGCGGATTCGTGATGTCATCGCCGAGCGCGACGGCGCCGAGGACGCCCCGGACGAGGACACCAAGCGGGGCTATGACAAGTCGTGGCTGACGACCACGCGCTCGCTGGACGGTGGCCGGTATGTGAAGGGGTGGCTGAACCCCGAGGACGCCGCGATCTGGGACGGCACTCTGGCTCCGTTGGCCAAGCCGGCCGGGTCCGACGATCGCCGTGACCTCGCAGAACGGACGGCGGCGGCGCTGTCGAGCGTGCTGTCGGGTGGGCACAAGGCGTCCAAGGTCACCGTGATCTGCGACCTGGAGACGCTGACCGGCGGCAACGCTCCGGGCCGCCTTGCCGATGGCACTCCGATTCCCGCTGCCCAGGCCCGCCGCATCGCGCTGGCGGCTGGGGTATCGCCCCTGCTTCTGGGGCGAGGGAACACTCCGCTGTACCTGGGCTATCGGGAGCGGTTCGCTTCCGCAGCGCAGCGGCAGGTGCTGGAGACGCTGTACTCCTCGTGCGCGGTGCGGGGGTGTGAGGTGCCCGGGGCGCTGTGCGAGGTCGACCACGTGCACGGATGGGCGCTTGGACGATCGCCCACCGACATCGATCAGCTCGCCCTGACATGCGGATGGCACAACCGCTTCAAGCACGCCAACCCCGACCGGATCCGCATCAGCAAAGATCCAAATGGGCGGTACGTCTACCGGCTTCTTCCGCCTCGGGACGTGGGGGTGCCCCGTGCCACGAGTCCGCCCGCCGATCTCGATCGGGCTGCCTGAACCCCTGCGGATCAGCGGTGCGGCCGCCTGGTGCCGAAGGCTTTCGTTGCCCGGAAGGGGGGTCTTGTCTCTGGTCAGGGGTGGTGCAAGCGTAGAAGTGATGACGAAAGGGGGGAATCGTCATGATGGAGATCAAGAGCATTGAGAAGCCGGACGACCGCCGCGACTTCCCCAGGGGGCACCTGGAGGTCGTGAACATGTCCGGGCTGGTGTTCGGCAAGGCGACGTTCGAGCCGGGATGGCGCTGGACGGAGTCCGTCCGGGACATCGCGGGCACCGAGCTCTGCGAGGTGCACCACAACGGCTACGTCGTCGACGGGCGCATGCGGATACGGATGAGCGACGGCGCCGAGCAGGAAGTCGGGCCCGGCGACGTGTTCGTGGTCTCGCCCGGTCATGACGCGTGGGTCGTCGGGGACGAGCCGTGCATCGTGTTCGACTTCGCCGGGAACATCGGCGACTACGCGAAGGCCGACTGAGCTTCCCGGGTGTCGGCAAGAGTCGCCGAGGTCCGCGGGGTACCGCGGGCAGTAGATTCTAGAGATGGACGATCGGCCGACTCTCGACGACATCCGGCGGGCACCGAAGGTGCTGCTGCACGACCACCTCGACGGTGGCGTCAGGCCCGCGACCATCGTGGACCTGGCGCGGGACAGCGGGTACGAGGCGCTGCCCACCACGGACCCGGAGAACCTCCGGGCGTGGTTCGAGGAGGCGTCCAACTCCGGGTCGCTGGAACGGTACCTGGAGACGTTCTCGCACACCGTCGGGGTGATGCAGTCCGTCGAGGCGCTGACGAGGGTCGCGTACGAGTGCGGCGAGGACTTGGCGGCCGACGGGGTCGTGTACGCGGAGGTCCGGTATGCGCCGGAGCAGCATCTGAGCGGCGGCCTGACGCTGGAGCAGGTCGTCGAGGCGGTCCTGGACGGGTTCGCGAAGGCCCGTCGGGACTTCGGGATCCGGGTCGGGACGCTGGTGACGGCGATGCGGCACCAGGCGCGGTCGATGGAGATCGCGGAGCTGGCCGTCCGGTACCGGGACCTCGGGGTGGTCGGGTTCGACATCGCGGGCGCGGAGGCGGGGTACCCGCCCACCCGGCACCTGGACGCGTTCGAGTACCTGCAGCGGGAGAACGCGCACTTCACCATCCACGCGGGGGAGGGTTTCGGGCTGCCGTCGATCTGGCAGGCGATCCAGTGGTGCGGCGCGGACCGGCTCGGGCACGGGGTGCGGATCATCGACGACATCGAGGTGGACGGGGACGAGGCGCGGCTCGGCCGGCTCGCCGGGTACGTGCGGGACAAGCGGATCCCGCTGGAGATGTGCCCGACGTCGAACATCCAGACGGGCGCCGCGAAGTCGATCGAGGAGCACCCGATCGGGCTGCTGCGGCGGCTGAGCTTCCGGGTGACGGTGAACACCGACAACCGGCTGATGAGCGGGACGACGCTGTCGCGGGAGTTCGGAAAGCTGCGGGACGCGTTCGGGTACGGGTGGGACGATCTGCAGTGGTTCACGGTGAACGCGATGAAGTCGGCGTTCGTGCCGTTCAACGAGCGGCTGGAACTGATCAACGGGGTGATCAAGCCCGGATTCGCGCAGCTCAAGTGGAGCGGCGCGCGGCCCCTGGCATGATCGGGCCATGCTGACCATTCGCTCCACCGGCGGGCGCATCGCCGCGTACGTGTGGCTGGTGTTCGCCGGGCTCAACATCATCGACCTGGTGTTCGGCGTCACCGGCGACGCCACGTACTCGCTGGCCGCCTTCACCATCGGGGCGCTGCTGCTGCTCGGCTGCGGCATCGCCTACACGGTCGGGCTCCGTCCGGCGATCATCGGGACCGAGGAGGCGGTGACGGTCCGCAACCCGCTGCGGGAGACGCGGGCGCCGTGGCCGGCCGTCCGGGAGATCGTGGGGACGAACGCGGTGACCGTGAAGTTCGACGGGCCGGACGGGCGGGAGCTGGAGACGCGGGCGTGGGTGCACCAGACGTCGCCGCGCGCGCAGGCGAAGGCGGAGGCGCGGGCGCGCCGGTCGGAGGACAAGATGGCGGCGGCGCTGAAGGGCCGGACCCCGGCGGCGTACGCGGCGCAGCAGCTGAACGAGATCCGGGACCGGCAGCGGACGAAGACCAGGTCGGGGGCGCCCGACCGGGCCGCCGAGGCGAAGGCGGAGAAGGACGGCGCGACCGGGACGATCAGCTGGTCCGTCCCGGCCCTCGCGTCCCTGCTGGTTCCCCTGGTGGCCCTGATCGGGCTGCTGGTCGCGGGCGCGGTCAGGTGAGGGCGAGGGCGGCGGAGACGTCCTCGCGGAGGGCGTCGAGGTCGGCGGCGGCGCGTTCGCGGTCCGCCGCGACGTCGCCGGACACCGGGCGGACGACCTCCAGGTAGCACTTCAGCTTGGGTTCGGTGCCGGACGGCCGGATGACGACGCGGGCGCCGCCGAGGCGGAACCGCAGGCCGTCGGTGGGCGGCAGGCCGTCCACGCCGCCGGACAGGTCGTCGAACGCCTCCACGGCGCGTCCGCCCAGCTCGGCGGGCGGGTTCGCGCGCAGCCGCGCCATCGCGCCGGCGATCAGCGACAGGTCGTCCACCCGCACCGACAGCTGGGACGTGGCGTGCAGCCCGTACCGGCGGGCCTGGTCGTCGAGGAGGTCGAGCAGGGTGCGGCCGTCGCGGCGGGCGTCGGCGGCGAGCGCCGCGACGGCGAGGGCCGCGCCGATGCCGTCCTTGTCGTTGACCAGGACGCCCCGGTCGTCGCCGACGCTGTAGCCGAGGGCCTCCTCGTAGCCGAACACGAGCCGGTCGCCCGGCCCGCCCGCCTTCATGATCCACTTGAAGCCGGTGAGGGACTCGGCCGACCGGACGCCGTGCTCGCGCGCGATCGACGCCAGCAGCGACGACGACACGATCGTGGTCACCACCAGGCGGTCGTCCCCGGCGGTGTGCCGCAGGACGTGCTCGGCGAGCAGCCCGCCGACCTCGTCGCCGGTCAGCGCCCGCCAGCCGCCGGGGCCGGGGACGGCGACGGCGCAGCGGTCCGCGTCGGGGTCGTTGGCGATCACCAGGTCGGCGTCCCGGTCGCGGGCGAGCGCGAGGGCCAGGTCGAGCGCGCCCGGCTCCTCCGGGTTCGGGAACGCGACGGTCGGGAAGTCGGGATCGGGCTCCGCCTGCTCGGGGACGACGACGGGCGCGGGGAACCCGGCCTGCTCGAACGCCGCGAGGAGGACGTCGCGCCCTACGCCGTGCATCGGCGTGTAGACGATCGAGATGTCGCGCTCATCGCCGAGGCGCAGGTCCGCCAGGGCGTCCAGGTAGAGGCGGGTGTCGTGGTGGACGGTCCAGTCCGAGCCGAGCGGCAGCTCGTCCACGCGGCCGACCGCGTCGATCGCGGCGGAGATCTCCGCGTCACGCGGCGGGACGATCTGCGCGCCGTCCCCCCAGTACACCTTGTAGCCGTTGTCGCGCGGCGGGTTGTGGCTCGCCGTCACCATGACGCCCGCCACGATGTCGCCGAACGACCTCGTGAAATGGGCCAGGACGGGCGTCGGTACCGGGTCGGCGAACACCTCGGCGCGCAGCCCCGCGCCCGCCAGCACCGCCGCCGTGTCCTGCGCGAACCGCCGCGACCCGTGCCGCGCGTCGAACCCGACGATCACCCGGCCGCCGGCCGGGAGGCACGCGGCGAGGCCCGCCGCCGCACGCATCACCGTCACCCGGTTCATCCGGTTCGGCCCCGCGCCCAGCTCGCCGCGCAGCCCCGCCGTCCCGAACTCCAGCCGGGACCCGAACCGGTCCGCGAGGGCCCGGTCGTCGCCCGCGTCGAGGATCGCGCGCAGCTCCGCGCGGTTATCCGGGTCCGGGTCCTGCGCCAGCCATTCCTCGGCGTATCCGCGAAGGTCGCTCATGCTCACAGCTTCGTCAGGACGGTGCCGAGCAGCTCGCCCATCCGGCCCGCCGCCGCGCGGCCCGCCGCCAGGACCTCCTCGTGGTCCAGCGGCTCCCCGGACAGGCCCGCCGCGATGTTGGTGACCAGCGAGATCCCCAGCACGTCCGCGCCGCCCTGCCGGGCCGCGATCGTCTCCAGCGCCGTGGACATCCCGACCATGTCGGCGCCCATCGTCCGCAGCATCCGGATCTCCGCCGGCGTCTCGTACGTCGGGCCCCGGAACGCCGCGTAGACGCCCTCCGCCAGCGTCGGGTCGACCTCCTTCGCCAGCGCCCGCAGCCTCGCCGAGTACGCCTCGGTCATGTCCAGGAACGACGGCCCGGTCAGCGGGTTCGCGCCCGACAGGTTCAGGTGGTCGGAGATCAGCACCGGGTCGCCGACCCGCTGGTGCTCCGGCCGCAGCCCGCCCGCCGCGTTCGTCAGAACGACGGTTCCGACGCCCGCCGCCAGAGCCGTCCGGACGCCGTGCACCACGGCGTCCACGCCGCGCCCCTCGTACAGGTGCGTCCGGCCGAGGAACACCAGCGCCCGGTGCCCGCCGACCTCCACGATCCGGACCTTGCCCGCGTGGCCCTCGACGGCGGGCGCCGCGAACCCCGGCAGCAGCGTGACGGGCAGCTCGTCGTCCGGCGCCCCGAGCGCGTCGGCCGCCGGGACCCAGCCCGACCCCATCACCAGCGCCACGTCGAAGGAGTCGATGGAGGTGCGCGTCCGCAGCTCGTCGGCGGCGGCCCGCGCCAGGTCAAAAGCGTCGTTGCTCACATCGCCGACACTACAGCCGTCCCCCGGCCGGGCGATCCTCGCTCCGCTCCGGTCGCCCGCCGCGCCGCGTCGGCTCACTCGCGGGGGAGGGCGCCGCCGCCAGGGGCGATCCTCCTCGGTTCTGGTCGCCCGCCGCGGCGCGTCGGCTCATTCGCGGGGAGGGCGCCGTCGCGTGGGGCGATCCTCGCTGGGTTCTGGTCGCCCGTCGCGTTGCGTCGGCTTGCTCGCGGGTCAGTCGCCGAGGGATTTGCAGGGGCGGGTGCGCAGGTCCTTGACGTAGTCGTCCGGGGCGCCGGCCGCCTCGGCGGCGTCGGCGAGGATGCCGAGGTAGTGCGCGGACGGCAGGCCGCCCTCGTAGTCGTCCAGGACGTAGAGCCAGCACAGCGCGTCGCCGTCCAGCGTCTGCACGCGGACCCGGATCTTGCGGTAGACGCCGAGCGCGGCGCCCTCCCACGCGTCCAGCTCCTTCTCGTCGAAGGCCGGGACGTCGTAGATCACCACGAAGACCTGCTCGAAGTCGTCCTCGACGACGGTCGCGAGGGCCCCGTCGAAGCCCTGGCCGCCGAAGGTCAGCCGCCAGCCGGTCAGCCAGCCGGTGCCGCGCATGGGCGAGTGGGGAGCCCGGCTCGCCATCTGCTCGGGGTCCATGTTGGAGGCGTACGCCGCGTACAGAGCCACGTTGGCCAAGGCTACGCCACATGAGAGGGCGGGACCGCTGCGGAGCGTCGTTCGCGTACCCGCGGGTCTTATCACTGGTCTGAGTAGGAAACAATGGGAGATGTGACCCGCATCGTGATCATCGGAGGAGGACCGGGCGGCTACGAGGCCGCACTCGTCGCGGCGCAGCTCGGCGCGGACGTGACCGTCATCGAGCGGGACGGGCCCGGCGGCGCGTGCGTGCTCACCGACTGCGTCCCCTCCAAGACGCTCATCGCCACGTCGACCCGCATGGCGGTCATGTCCGAGTCCGCCGGGCTCGGGCTGCGCTTCAGCGGCGGTCCCGACGGCATCGTCGGCGGCCTCGAGGTCGACATGGCCAACGTCAACAAGCGGGTGAAGGACCTCGCGCGGGCCCAGTCGTTCGACGTCGCGGAACGGCTCGCCTACGAGGAAGTGAAGATCGTCCGGGGTGAGGCGCGGCTGGTGGAGCCGCACGTCGTCGCGGTCGGGGAGCGGCGGATCCGGGCCGACATCGTGCTGATCGCGACCGGCGCGACGCCGCGGGTGCTGCCCGGCGCCGAGCCGGACGGGGAGCGGATCCTCAACTGGCGGCAGCTGTACGACCTGCCGGAGCTGCCCGAGGAGCTGATCGTGGTCGGGTCCGGCGTCACCGGCGCCGAGCTGGCCGGGGCGTACCTGTCGCTGGGGTCGAAGGTCACGCTGGTGTCCTCGCGGGACCGGATCCTGCCGACGGAGGACGCCGACGCCGCGTCCGTGCTGCAGGAGGTGTTCCTGCGGCGCGGGATGAACGTGATGTCGCGGTCGCGGGCCGCGGGAGTCGAGCGGTCCGGGAACGGCGTGATCGTCACGCTGGAGGACGGCGGCAAGGTCGAGGGCACGCACTGCCTGATGACGGTCGGGATGGTGCCGAACACCACGGGCATCGGCCTGGAGGAGGTCGGCGTCGCCTGCGACAAGCGCGGGTTCGTCGAGGTCGACAAGGTCTCCCGGACGTCCGTCCCGCACATCTACGCGTCCGGCGACTGCACGGGCGTGCTGATGCTGGCGTCGGTGGCGGGGATGCAGGGCCGGATCGCGATGTGGCACGCGCTCGGCGAGGCCGTCCAGCCGCTGAAGCTCGGCTGGGTCGCCTCCAACATCTTCACCGACCCCGAGGTGGCGTCGGTCGGCGTGACGCAGCAGATGGTCGACTCCGGCGACGTCAACGCCCGGACGGTCATGCTGCCGCTGTTCACCAACGCGCGCGCCAAGATGCAGGGCTTCGAGGACGGCTTCGTGAAGCTGTTCTGCCGGCCGTCCACGGGGATCGTGCTGGGCGGCGTGATCGTGGCGCCGCGGGCCAGCGAGCTGATCCTCGGCGTGTCGATCGCCGTGCAGCAGCACCTGACGGTCGACCAGGTCGCGCACACGTTCGCGGTGTACCCGTCGCTGTCGGGCAGCATCACCGAGGCGTCCCGCCGCCTGATGTCCGAGCACGCCTACTAGGACGGCCAGGCCACGCCGGGCGGTCGGCGGAGCGCGGTCGGCTGAGCGCGGTCAGCGGCGGTCGGGCGGGTGCAGGCCGTGGCGGTGCAGGCGGGACCGGCGCAGGTCCTCGGCGGTGATCGCGACCGTGAGGGTGCTGGCGACGAACGCCAGCAGCGGGACGGCGGCGCGGATCCACGTCGGGCCCGGCAGGAGCGCCAGAAGCAGGCACACCGGGACCATCACGTACAGGTGCCGCAGCAGCAGCCGGCCCCGCCAGCCCGCGTCGGTGAGGTCGTGCCGCACCCACTCGCGGTTGCGGGGCGGCAGCCGGAAGCCCAGGGCGTACCGGACGCGGCCTAACGGGCCCGGGTCGCCTGGTATGCGGGTCATGCTCGGGAGACCACCTCAGAAGCCGCCGAAGTCGTTGCCGCCCCAGTCTCCGCCGCCGCCGAAGTCGCCGCTGCCGAAGTCCCAGCCGCCGCCGACGTCACCGCCGTCGCCCCCGAAGCCGCCGTCGCCGCCGCCGAAGCCGTCCCCGCCGTCGCCGTAGTAGCCGCCGCCCCAGCCGAAGCCGCCGCCCATCATCGAGCCCAGCGCGGTGCCGAGCAGCAGGCCGCTGAGCAGGTCGAAACCGCCGTAGCCGTAGTAGTAGCCGCCCGCGTAGGGCGCGTAGGCGGGACCCGCGTCCCAGTAAGGCCGCCGCGCGCCCCCGTACGGGACCATCCGGACGTCCGGGTCGTGGCCCTCCAGGACGGCCCGCGCGTCCGCCGCGCAGGCCGGCACGGACCGCGCCACGCCGCCCGGAGGCGCCCACGTGACGTCCTGGACGGACGGGCCGTGCTGCGGGTTGAAGAAGCACGGCGGGCGGCGCTCGGGCACGGGCTCGCCCGCCAGGCGGGCGCGGGTCGCGGTCATGTAGTAGCGGCCGTCCTCCAGCGCGGTGGTGACGGCCTGCATGTCCTGCGGCTTCTGGGCGCGCTCCGTCGCCGTCTTCGCCTTGTCGTAGGAGTTCATGGCGCGCTCGTAGTCGGCGCGGGTCTCCGGATCGAGGCCGGGGTCCATGACGTTGAGGTCGAGCCGGGCGATGTCCTCGCCGAGCAGGGTGACGTCCTCCTGGACGCCCTGCTTCAGGTCCGCCATCTGCCGGGCGTGCCGCTCGCGGCGCCGCTTCCGGGCGACCAGGACGGCGCTGGTGACGGCCGCCGCGATCACGACGAGGACGCCGATCACGACGTAGCCGACGACCGCGCCGGACCGGGCCTTGTCGTCGACCTTCTTCTCGGCGAGGTTCCCGAACTGGATGAGCCGCTGCTTGAGCGGCGACCCGTCCGTGCGGGTGACGAGCTGGTTGATCTCGTTGGTGTCGAGCTTCTTGGAGATCCCGCCCATCCGGGTGCCGTCCGCGGTGATCGCCACGTACGTCTGGCCCTTGCCGACGCGGTTCGCGACCGCCTTCAGCATCTGCCCGACCTGCGGCCCGCTCACGTCGTTGCGGACGACCACGGCGCGGATGTCGGCGTCGTGGTCGCCGTCGAGCGCCGACCTGATCTGCTGCTGGTCGGCCGCCGACAGGTTCGCGCCGGAGTCGCTGGTGACGTACAGGCGCGAGCCGAGCAGGCCCTTGGCGATCTGGCCGACCGTGTCGGCGGGAAGCGCCGCCGGGGCCGTCGCCGCCCGAGCGGGCGCGGCCTGCCCGGGCGCGGCCTGCGCGGCCTGTGCGGGCGCGGCCTGCGCGGCCTGTGCGGACACTGCCTGTGCGGACACTGCCTGCGCGGCCTGCGGAGACGCGGCGTGCGCGGGTGCGGCGAGGCCGGGGGCCGCGAGGCCCGCCAGCACCGCCACGGCGAGGACCACCGCCGATACCGCCCCGCGGAGTACCGGCCGGACGGTACGGATCTCGGAACTCATGATGTCAGTCTGCCCCCTCATGAAGGCCGACGACCGGGCCGCCGCACGCGTTCCGTAAAAACCGCTTTTAGTGACGAAAACGACACCCCCGTCCGAACCGGGCCGGACGGGGGTGCCATGGGAGACGCCGCGCGTCAGTCCTTGATCTCGCAGATGACCGCCCCGGAGGAGACGGTCTGGCCGACCTCGGCGGACAGGCCGCTGATCGTGCCGGCCTTGTGCGCGGTGAGCGGCTGCTCCATCTTCATGGCCTCCAGGACGACGATGGTGTCGCCCGCCGCGACGGTCGCGCCGTCCTCCACGACCGTCTTGACGATCGTGCCCTGCATCGGGCTGACCAGGGAGTCACCGGACGCCTGGGCGCCGCCGCCCTTCTTGCCGCCGCGCCGCTTGGCGGGCGCCCCCTTGCCGGCCGCGGGGGCCGCGGACGCGCCCAGCCCGGCGGGCAGCACGACCTCGATGCGCCTGCCGCCGACCTCCACGGTGACGCGCTCGCGCTCGCCCGCCTCGGCCTCCTCGCCCGCGGCGGTGGGGTCGAACGGCGGGATCCGGTTGTCGAACTCGGTCTCGATCCAGCGGGTGTGGACGCTGAACGGCGTCTCGTCGTCCGCCGGGACGAACGCCGGGTCGTCCAGCACCACCCGGTGGAACGGCAGCACGGTCGGCATGCCGTCGATCACGAACTCGTCCAGCGCCCGCTTGGCCCGCTCGGCGGCCTGCCGGCGGGTCGCGCCGGTCACGATCAGCTTGGCGATCAGCGAGTCGAACGCCTGCGGGACGGTCTGCCCGGCGACGTAGCCGGAGTCCAGCCGGACACCGGGGCCGGACGGCGGGTCGAACGCGGTCAGCGTGCCGACGGCGGGCAGGAAACCGCGCCCCGCGTCCTCGGCGTTCAGCCGGAACTCGAACGAGTGGCCGCGCAGGACCGGGTCGTCGTAGCCGATCTCCTCGCCGTCGGCGACCCGGAACATCTCCCGGACCATGTCGACGCCCGCGACCTCCTCGGTCACCGGGTGCTCGACCTGGAGCCGGGTGTTGACCTCCAGGAAGGAGATCGTCCCGTCCTGGCCGACGAGGAACTCGCAGGTCCCCGCGCCGACGTAGCCGGCCTCCTTCAGGATGGCCTTGGACGAGGTGTACAGCAGCTCCAGCTGCTCGTCCGACAGGTACGGCGCGGGGGCCTCCTCGACGAGCTTCTGGTGGCGGCGCTGCAGCGAGCAGTCCCGGGTGGACACGACGACGACGTTGCCGTGCTTGTCGGCCAGGCACTGGGTCTCGACGTGCCGCGGCTTGTCCAGGTACCGCTCGACGAAGCACTCGCCGCGGCCGAACGCGCCGACCGCCTCGCGGACCGCCGACTCGTACAGCTCGGCGACCTCCTCCAGCTTGCGCGCGACCTTGAGGCCGCGGCCGCCGCCGCCGAACGCCGCCTTGATCGCGATCGGCAGGCCGTGCTCCTCGGCGAACGCGACGACCTCGTCCGCGCCCGACACCGGGTCCTTGGTGCCGGCGACCAGCGGCGCGCCGACCTTCTGGGCGATGTGCCGGGCCTGCACCTTGTCGCCGAGCGCGGTGATCGCGGCGGGCGGCGGGCCGATCCAGGTCAGCCCGGCGTTCTCGACGGCCGCCGCGAAGTCGGCGTTCTCCGCCAGGAACCCGTAGCCGGGGTGCACGGCGTCCGCGCCCGCCTCGGCGGCGACCTTCAGCAGCTTGTCGATGTCCAGGTAGCTGTCCGCCGCGGTCTGGCCGCCCAGGGCGTACGCCTCGTCGGCGACCCGTACGTGCAGCGCCTCCAGATCGGGTTCGGCGTACACCGCCACACTGGCCAGCCCCGCATCGCGACAGGCACGGGCTATACGAACCGCGATCTCACCGCGGTTGGCGATCAGGACCTTGCGCACGTGGGTCTCCTCCCTAAACCTCGCACGCAGTCTAGATAACCGCCGTTCGAGGTTTTCGTAAGGCCCTCCTTATTGCACCTGGACGCCAGATTTCCGGGCGGATGCCGCTCAGCGGGACCTATCGCGCACCCCCGTGCCACCAGGCGCTCCCGGGCGGCCCGCTGTTGATCGAGGCACGGTGTTGATCGCGGCCGGCCTTGGTCGGCGGCCTGGCCTTGGGCGCGGCGCGGTCTTGGGCGCGGCGCGGTCCTCGGCGGCCGTCCGGGCACGGCGAAGGCCCGCGCCTCGGGGAGGCGCGGGCCTTCGATCGGACGTGCCCGGGGCCGCGCGGGGCGCGGTGGCGGCCCGGCGGGCGCGTCCGGACGCGTCAGCTCCGGTTGTACCGGCGGTTGAACCGCTCGACCGCCCCGGTGGTGTCCAGGACCTGCTGGCGGCCCGTGTAGAACGGGTGGCTCGCGGACGACACGTCCACGTCGACCAGCGGGTAGGTGCGGCCGTCCGTCCACTCGATCGTCCGGTCCGTCTCGGCCGTCGAACGGGTCAGGAAGGCGTAGTCCGCACCACGGTCGCGGAAGACCACGGGCCGGTACTCCGGGTGGATCCTGTTCCTCATCGTTCCTCCCTGGTTCTCGGCTGTTCACCCCTCCCAACAGGGTGGCAACGGTTTTCATTCCCCGGTTTTCGGAGTGCTGCCCGAAGCCCGCCGCGCCGGTGTATCTTCGCCACTGATCAGCTTCGCGACCGGGCTTGCCACTGAGCTTCGCCACCGAGCTCGGCCCTGCCCTCCGTCGCTGATCAGCCTCGTCAGCCAGCGGGAACGCATGGGAAGGGGCCGGATGGCTCGCCACTGGACCCGGGCCGGACTCGCGGTGGCCCTGGCCTGCTGCCTCGCGGCGCCGTCGTCCGCCGTCCGGAGCGGCCCGTCCGCCGTGGACGCCGCCACCACCCGGCAGCTCACGGCCGCCGCCGGAACGCTGCTCCAGGGGCGCTCCGAGGCGCTCGTCCAGCGGCACGCGCGCCCCCATCCGGAGGTGCCGACGGAGGTCCTCGGCGTCCGGATCTCCTCGCGCGTCGCCCGCGTCCAGGAGCGGGCCTTCCGTGAGCTGGAGAACAGCAACCGCGCCCCCGTCGAGGGCGGGCCCGCCTACACCGGCGCCCGCACCAGCCTGGACGCCCGGCGGGCCGTCCGCACCGGCGACCGGATCACGCTGGACGCCGTCGAGCACACCGTCGTCCGCTACCGCACGGGCAAGGTCACCCAGTCGGTCCCGCGCCGGTTCGACTTCCGCCAGCGGGGCGACGACATCGTCCTGGTGGGCGAGCGGGTCCTCGATCCGAAGGCGCAGCCGGTGAACGACCCGGCCCCGCGCTCCCGCTGACGTCCTTTCCGGCATTGCGGGCATCGTTCCGGAAAGTCCGTGGCGCGGCCGCTCTGAAATGCCTTTGACGGACAGTAATTAAGCGGGTCACGGCATTGCGGAGCGTCGCCGGTCGGTGGCGCCGGGCCGCGAAACCTCCACCTGGCGGGGGCTGTGTGGCCACATCCGGTCACACTCGAACGGCGGGATTACGGGTGTTTCGTCGCCCGATCTCCGATGTGCCGCTGGATTCCCGTGATCGGGGAGGCGTAGGCTGGCGCCATTCTTTCGCAGTGCGGCAGGACCGGAAAACGTTCCAGTTGAAGTCCCGCCCCCGGCGGGCGGCGGATGGCGACGGAGGGTCGGAGCGATGAGCGGTGACAAGCGCGGCGCCAACCTCGGCGAGCTGGAGGAGCTGTCCCGGATCTTCAGCAAGCACTCCAAGAACCTGGACGCCCTGATCAGGGACCTCAACGGCCGCACGGTCAGCAGCAGCGCCGCCTGGTGGGGGCCCGGCGCCGACCGGTTCCGCAGCGCCTGGGCCGAGGCCAAGACCGCGTTCGACAAGATGGCCCTCGCGCTGGAGCAGGGCAGCCAGGACATCCGCAAGTCCCAGCAGAACATCGAGGCCGCCACGCGCTGACGCCTCGTCACGGACCGCGGGTCCCGGCCCATCCCCCCGAGGCCGGGACCCGCATCATTTTCTCCGCACGCCCCGCAGATCCCGGCCTCCCGGCGGCGACCGCCGCCTCCGGGGAAGGGACCGCTACTCGGCGCTGACCGGAGGCGGAAGGGCCACCTGGATCTGGGTGGTGGCGCCCGCGGCGACGAACAGGCCCCGGCCGGTCGGCCCCGCCAACGGGGCGTTGCGCGGAAGGCGCAGCCCGAACAGGTCGCCGTCGTCCGGCGACTCGACGGACAGCAGGACGCCGGAGCGCGACCGGCGGGCGTCGGCGAGGAAGCCGCGGTAGCCGCGGCCGATGTCGGCGGTCGTGCCGCCGACGACGACGGCGTGCTCGCCGTCGCGGGCGGTGCGCAGCACGTCGCACAGGGCGTCGTCCATGTCGGTCTCGTCGAGGAGCTCGGCGTCGTCGACGACGACGGCGTAGCGGTGCTCGTCGCCGATCGCGCGCTCCAGGTCGTCGGGGTCGGAGTCGGACGTGAGCACCCCGAGGACGCCGGGCCGCCCGGACAGCAGCCGCAGCGGGGAGCGGCGCGGGGTGACCAGGACCACCGGGACGAGCCCGCCCCCGACGGCCGGGTCCAGCAGCGAGTGCACGATGGTGCGCAGCGTGGTGGAGCGCCCCGACCGGGGCGGGCCCGCGACGGTGAAGCCGGGGCCCTCGTTCAGCAGGTCGGCGCCGACCGGGGCGAGGGTGTCGCCGCCGACGCCGACGAGGGCCCAGAGCGCGGACGGCGCGAGGAACGCCTCGTCCAATGCCATCGCCTCGCGGTAGGTGACGCGGACGGGCAGCTCGTCGACGTGCAGGGGGCGCTGGCGGCGCGGAAGGCGGCCGTAGCGGGCGACGGAGGCGCGGGCGATCTCCTGGAGGGCCGCGACCTGCGCGGTGCCGGACGGGTCGTCGCCGAGCAGCCCGATCTGGGACTCGCGCGGCGCGGCGCCGGGCGCGGCGGGTTCGAGGGCGCGGCCCGGCGGCATCGCGGCGGGGACGTGCCGGTCCTGCAGCCCGGCGTAGCCGTAGTCGTTGGGGTCGGCCATCCGCAGGACGAGGCGGCGGTCGAAGACCGTGGAGATCTGCCCGCCGAGGCCCGTGCGGTCGCCGGTGAAGACGGCGCGCAGGCCGACCGCGGCGCCCTCGCGCAGCAGCCGGAGGGTCTGGTCGACGAGGCGGCCGTAGTCGTAGTGCTCGAACGCGCCGAGGAACCCCTCCCACCGGTCGAGGAGCAGGACCATCCAGGGCAGCCGGTCGGTGGCGGCGACGGCGGCGCGCTGCTCGGCGAGGGACGCGAACCCGGCCTCGGCGAGGAGCTGCTGGCGGCGGGCGACCTCGGCGGCGAGGGCGGTGAGGAGGCGCTCGCAGCGGTCGAGCTGGTCGCGGGTCACGACGGCGCCGCAGTGCGGCAGCGAGATCAGCGGCAGGAGCGCGTTCGCGCCGCAGTCGATGGCGTACAGGTGCGCGTCGTAGGGGGAGCAGGCGCCCGCGAGGGACCCGGCGATGGTGCGCAGCGCCGTGGACCGCCCCGACTGCGGCGATCCGGCGATGTAGAGGTGGCCGCCCGCGGCGAGGTCGAGGACGAGCGGCTCGCGCGACTGGACGGCGGGCAGGTCGGTGATCCCGAACGGGACGGCGGGGACGTCCACCACCGAGCCCCCGGCGGCGGTGCGCGGGGTGAGCCGGACCAGCTCGGGCAGGGGGGTGAGCCACGGTGACGGCTGCCGGGCGATCCCGGCGCGGCGGGCGGCCTCGTCGACGGCCTGGACGAGGACGGCGAGGTCGGTGGCGGGCGCGTCGCCGGAGGGCTCGTCCGGCGCGGGCAGCGGATGCCCGAGGCCCTGCCAGGGCAGCGGCCGGACGCTGGTCCGCTGGCCCGCGGGCCCGGCGCGGCGCCCGCCGATCCGGGCGGACTGGACGGCGTGCGGCGCCGCCGCGCCGGACCGGACGTAGCAGCGGCCCGGCGTGGACTTGGCGATGCGGGCGGCCTCGGGGCCGTCGATGACGTCCGTGGACTCGTCGGGGTCGGTGACGCGCAGCGCGATCCGCAGGTTGGTGTTGGCGCGGATGTCGGCGGTGACGACGCCCGCGGGCCGCTGCGTGGCGAGGATCAGGTGGACGCCGAGGGAGCGGCCGCGGCGCCCGATGTCGACGAGGCCGGCGACGAAGTCGGGCAGCTCGGCGACCATCGCGGCGAACTCGTCGATGACGAGGACGAGCCGCGGCAGCGAGCCCGCCGCGTCGTTGTGGTCGTCGATGTCCTTGGCGCCGGCCCGCAGCAGGATCTCCTCGCGGCGGCGGAGCTCGGCGGCGAGGGACTCCAGGGCGCGTTCGGTGGCGTGCCCGTCGAGGTCGGTGACCATGCCGACGGTGTGCGGGAGGCGCGCGCAGTCCTTGAACGCGGCGCCGCCCTTGTAGTCGATGAGGACGAACGTCATCTCGTCGGGGCGGTTCGCCACGGCGAGGGACGCGATGAGGGTCTGCAGCAGCTCGGACTTGCCGGCGCCGGTGGTGCCGGCGATGAGGCCGTGCGGGCCGTCGGTGCGCAGGTCGATCTCGTAGGGGCGGCCGGGACGTCCGGGGCGGTCGCCGGTGCCGAGGCCGATGGGGACGCGGGTACGGCGTCCGCCGGTGCGGGACCAGGACTGGAGGATGTGCTCGGCGGTGGGTTCGGCCATGTCGAGCAGGTCCAGGAGGCGGACGTCCGACGGGATGGCCTCCTGGGCGTCCTCGCGGGACACGTCCCGTACGGGCGCCAGCGCGCGCGCCACGCGTTCGGTCCAGGCGGGTGACACCTGGTCGGCGAGCACGGGGCCGAGGTCGTCGAGGCCCTGCCCACGGAGGTGGACGAAGGACGGGTACTGCGAGTCCCACTCGGCGACGGCGTTGCACTCTTCGGGGAGGAGACGCTCCTCGTCGTCCACGCAGATGGCGTGGATGCCGTACTCGGCGCCGCGCGACAGCAGCATCGGCATGCCGGGTATGCGGCGCAGTGCGCGCGCGCCGTCCAGCACGAGCAGGATGTTGTAGGGGACGGCGTCGGCGGGCTTGCCCTGCCCGAAGAACGCGGACTCGGCCTGCGCGGCGCGGCGCCGTTCCGTGACGCGGATCGCGAGTTCGGTGACGCGGTGCGCGGCGGACTCGGGATCGGTGCCGACGAGCGCCACGCACTCCTCGCCCTCGCGCGGCGCGCAGTGCGGCAGCCACCGCACCCAGTTCCACGCGTCCCCCGCGTGCTGGTCGGCGGACAGCACGATGATCGACAGGTCGCGGGGGCTGTGCAGGACGGCGGCCTGCGCGACGAGCCAGCGGGCGAGGGCCCGGGACGCGGCGCGCGGCCCGGTCAGCCCGAGCACGCCGATCTCGCCGAGCGGCAGCGCGACCGGCACCAGGCGGGCGGCCGGGACCGGCAGCGCGCCGGCGTCCCCGCCCGTCGGTTCGGTCAGCTCGATGCGGGCGGGCAGGTCGGCGACGCCGAGCCGCAGGTGCAGCGTGTCGGGGTCCTCGCGGCGGCGCTCCCACAGGCGGCGGCGCGGGCCCGTCGCGGTCAGCAGCACCTCGGCGGGGTCGGGGTACAGGGCGCGGCGCTCGGCCTCGTCCTCGCGGCGCAGCCCGTCCAGCTCGCCGCCGAACGCGTCGGCCCTGCGCTGGTACTCCTTCAGCGCCTTCTTGTACGACTTGCGGCCGTGCATCCGGTCGCCGACCCATTCGCCGACCGTCATCACCGGCCAGGCCAGCGCGAACAGCGCCCACCACCACTGGTGCAGCCCGAACGCCATTGCGAGGCCGAACACCGCGAACAGGATCGCGCCGAACAGCCGGAGGCGCTCGCGCGGGTTCCGCTCGGGCCGCTTCGGGATCTCCAGCGTGCGGACGCGGTGCGCGGGCGCGAGCCGGGGCGGCCGGTTGAACGCCAGGCCGCCCTCGGGCAGCGGCTCCAGGTGCGTGTCGGGCGCGGCGCTCGGCGCGAGGGTCAGCACGCTCGCCCCGACGGTCAGCATCCCGCCGACCGGCCAGGGGGTCTTGGCGGTGAGCGGTTCGCCGTCGAGCCGGGCGGCGCCCTGCATCGTCATCGCGGACGCCTCGACCTGCACCTCGTCGCGGCCGACCGTCAGCCGCAGCGACCGGGCCGGGACGGACGGGTCGCCGAGCACCACGTCGACGTCGTCGCCGGACCCGATCGTGCTGACGCCGAGCCCGAGCCGGTGCACCGGCCCCGCCGCGGGCCCGCCGACGACCCGGACCTCGACCAGCCCGGTCGGCTCGGCGAGGACGGTCGCGGCGGCGGCGCCCCGCTCGACCGCGACGACCGCGCCGTCCCGCAGCTCCTTGGCGGCGAGCGCCTGCGGGTCGAGCATCCGCCCGTCCATCCACAGCGCCCCGCGCTCGGCGGTCGGGCCCGCGGGCGGGACGCGCGGCGCCTGCGGCGCCCCGGTGAGCAGCGCCTCCTTGGAGAAGCGGGGGGCGGGGACCCCGCCGGCCGCCGCCGGGGCGTCGAGCGCGGCGGTCAGCGACCGGGCGACCCCGCCGACGGTGATCTCCGAGTCCATGTCGATCACGACGTCGCGTGGTCCGCCGCCGGTCAGCGCCGTGAACGAGATCCGCATCCGAGCCCTCCATCGCGCGCCGCCCCGCGCCGCCGGCGCTGCCGTCCGGGCCAGCTTAATTACCGGCGCCCGCACTTTCCGGCGAAGCCGGTTCGGGCGGTGCGGGGGCGTCCTGGCGTCATTCTGCGCGGGGCGCCGACTCGCGGGCCGCGGCGATGATGGTCCTGAGCGCGTCGTCCAGCGGTGTCGGCGCCATGCCGAAAGCGGACTGGAAGGCCAAGGAGTCCAGGATGTACGGCCGGTCGAACTGGTAGCGGGTCTCCCGCATCTCCTTGAAAAGCGGGCTGGCGAGCCCCGCCGCCGTGAAGACCGGCCGCGGCACCTCGTGGATGCGCGGGGCGGGCGCGCCGGCGATCCGGCACAGCCGCTCGGCGAGCTCCCGCGTCGACAGGGCGGGCCCGGTCGGGATGTGCCAGGCCCGGCCGTAGGCGCGCTCGTCCGTGCCGGCGATGGCGAGCGCCTCGGCGACGTCGGGCAGGTACGTCCAGGCGTGCGGGATCGAGGGGTCGCTGAAGTAGAGGACGCGCCTGCCCGCCAGCAGCGGCTTCACGAACCGCGTCTCGCCGACGTACGCCTGGTCGGTGCTGCCGGGGCCGTAGTAGTCGGACCCGCGCAGCTCGGTGGCGCGGACGCGGCCCGCCCGGTGCGCGGCGAGCATGTCGTGCCACATCGCCGCGCGGACGCGCCCCTTGGTGCCGGTCGCCGCCAGCGGCAGGTCCTCGGTCATCGGGCCGTCGACCGGCCCGTACCCGTAGAGGCAGCCGAGGGTGACGAGGGCGGCGCCGGTGTCCTCGGCGGCGCCCAGGAACGACGCGGCCATCGGCGGCCAGTCCTGCGCCCAGCGGTGGTAGCGGGGGTTGACGCAGTTGTAGATGGTGTCGGCGCCCTTGGCGACGGCGGCCAGCCGGGCCCGGTCGGCGACGTCGGCGGCGACCCGCTCGACGCCCTCCGGTCCGGAGCCGGAGCGCGTCACGACGGTGACGTCGTGCCCCATGCCGGTGAGCCGCTCGACGAGGTGCGAGCCGACCTGCCCGGCGCCGACGATCACGTGCTTGCCCATGGTCCTTCTCCTTCGGTGTTCTTCGGTCCGGCCGCCGTCCGGTGCGGCCGGGGTTCCGGTGCCGGTCGCGGTTTCAGGCCGCGCTCTCGATGTGGTTCTTGAGGGCGGCCAGACGGGCCTCGTGGCCGGCGCGGAGCTTGTCCTCGCCGTAGACGAGGCGGACGAGCGGGCCGGCGAGGGACTCCTGCAGCGTCACGCGGGTCCGGCCGTCCTCCTTGGTCAGGACCATGCGGTCGACGGCCCGGTAGAGGCCGAGCATGCTGCCCGTCCAGCTCAGTTCGCGGCCGGGGGCGACGACCGCGAAGCGCGAGCGCAGCGGCACGCCCTTCTGCGCCCAGCGGAACTCGCGGCCCGGCTCGACGGCGTCCAGGGCGCGCAGCCGGAAGTCGGTGGCCCAGCCCTCCCAGCCGCGCAGGTCGGCGAGCACGTCCCAGGTCCGGTCCGGTGACGCGTCGATCAGGACGCTGGACGCGCTGACGACGGGGGCGTCCTCGTCGATCCGGCCGCGCAGCGCGTACTCGTCGTGCAGGGTCGCCAGGTTCGGCATGGCCGCCTCCGTCCGGTCCGGAGCCCGTGGGTTCGGTGCTCTCCGATGCGAGCAATGCTCTCTCTTTGGAGCGCCGCTCGTCAAGAGCAGTGCTCTCGTTTTGTTCCGGCGCTCTGCTAACCTCGCCGCATGAGCGGGCGGACGGTACGGGAACGGGTGCGCGCGGAGCTGATCAGGGAGATCACCGGCATCGCGCGGGAGCAGCTGGCGACGGAGGGCGCGGCGGGGCTGTCGCTGCGGGCGGTGGCCCGCGAGATGGGCATGGCCTCCTCGGCGATCTACCGCTACTTCCCGAGCCGCGACGACCTGCTGACCGCGCTGATCATCGACGGCTACAACGCCGTCGGCGAGGCCGTGGAGCAGGCCGACGCGACCGCGCGCGAGGCCGGGACGTCCTTCTCCGGGCGGTGGCTCGCCGTGTGCCGGAGCGTCCGCACGTGGGCGCTGGCGCACCCGCACGAGTACGCGCTGCTGTACGGCTCGCCGGTGCCCGGCTATGAGGCGCCAGAGGACACCGTCCCCGCGGCCATGCGGGACACGGTCGTCTTCGCGCGGCTCGTCTCGGAGGCGCACGCGGCGGGGGCCCTGGAGCCCGCCGGGCCGTGCCCTCCGGCGCCGCCCGTGCTGGGCGAGGACCTGGCGCGCGGCCGGGCCGCGCTCCTCATCGACGCGCCCGACGACGTGGCGGCCCGGGCGTTCACCGCGTGGGCCGGTCTGTACGGGACGGTCAGTTTCGAATTGTTCGGGCAATTCAACAATGTGATCGAGGAACGGGCCGCCTACTTCGACCACGCGATGACCCTGCTGGGGCGGCTCGTCGGCTTCCACGACGTCCCGTAACGGCGCCGCCGCCGGGGCGGGCAGGTCGCCGCGAATGTCCCGCCAGAGGCGGTCAGTGACGGATGTGACTGGTGGTAAGTAGCGAAGTGACCGATGAATTCGCAGGTCATCGCCATGGTCGGGGAGAACGGCGCGCTTACCCTCACCGAATCCATTGACGCGGCCTTGCCCGCACCGCAAGCATGGATCGCCCGATGATGCGGAGACCTCCTGAGGCGAGGTCCGCGGGAGGGCGGGAAGGGGCACGTGCGCAGCGCGATGAAGGCCAACCAGTCGGCCCTCGCCGGCGGCTCGTCCGGCGGCTCCTCCGGGGCGAACGCCGGCGGCGGGCTCGGCCGCACCGGCCTCGGGACCTCCGGCGGGCAGCGGCTGCCCGTCTCGCCGCGCGAGCGCAAGCCGGCGCTGGCCGCGCTCGCGGTGCTGCTCATCCTCGGCGGCGCGCTGGCCAGCGCCTACCTGGTGATGGCGAGCGGCCAGCGGGTGTCGGCGATCCGGATCGCGCAGCCCGTCGCGGCGGGGCAGCAGATCCCGCAGAGCGCGCTGGAGGAGGTGCAGATCGGCGACACCGGCGTCCAGTACATCACCTGGTCGGAACGGCTGAACGTGTCCCGGTACTACGCCTCGGTCCCGCTGGTCAAGGGCGCGCTGCTGACCAACGGCATGATCAGCCGGACCGACGAGGCGGCCAAGGGCCGGCTGGTCGTGGGCCTCGCGCTCAAGCCGGGGCAGCTGCCGTCCGACGGCGTCGAGAGCGGCAAGAAGGTGACCCTGTACGCGGTCGGCAACGGCAGCGGCAACGGCGGCGGCCCGCGCGCCGGCACGGTGCTCGCCGCCGAGGCCATCGTGATCAACGTCGGGAGCGGCGGCGGCGACCGGCTGCGCTCCGACCAGACGACCGTGGACGTCGCCGTCGCGCCCGGCGACGCCCCGCAGGTCACGGAGGCCGCGTCCGCCGGGACGGTCGCGATCGCGCTGATCCCCGACGGGACGAAGGCGCCCGGCCAGCCGGCCGGCGGGACGCCGGGCAGGCAGACCCCGGCGACCGGCGGCGCCCAGCCTCCGGCCGGGACGGGCGGCAGCGGCAACGGCAACGGCAACGGTGCCGGTACCGGCACCCCCGGTGCGGGGAACGGCACTCCGGGCACAGGCGGGAACTGACAGTGGCACTGATCGCGCTCGCGGCCGACAAGGGGGCGCCGGGCGTCACGACCGCGGCGGTGGCCCTCGGCGCGGTGTGGCCGCGCCCCGTGCTGGTCGCCGAGTGCGACCAGGCGGGCGGCGACCTGGTGTACCGGCTGCCCGCCGCCGCGCCGGACGGCGCGGGCGACGGCGGCATGCTGAACCCGGCGCGCGGGCTGCTCAGCCTCGCCGCGACGGCCCGCCGCGGGCTGCGCCCCGACCAGATCGGCGAGCACTGCCAGCGCCTCGTCGGCGGCCTCGACGTGCTCGTCGGGATCACCAACGCCGAGCAGGCGCAGGGGATGACGTGGCTGTGGGGGCCGCTCGGCCGCGCGTTCGCCGGGCTCGCCCCGGTGGACGTGATCGCCGACTGCGGACGGCTCGGCGCCGGCACCCCCCTCAACGACCTGCTGCGCGAGGCGGACCTCGTCGTCCTGCTCACCCGGGCGACCCTGGAGCAGGTCGCGCACCTGCGCGAGCGCGTCGCCGCGCTGACGGCGGAGCTGCGCGGCGGGCCGCCGGTCGGGGTGCTGGTCCTCGCCGACCCGCGCGACTTCCGCGGCTCGATCGCCGAGGTCGACCGGATCATCGTCGGCGCGCGCGGCCGGCAGGCCCCGGACCCGGCCGCGCAGGCCGGGCCGCCGCCGCCGGAGGTGCGCGTGCTGGGCGGGCTGGCGCTCGACCCGAAGGGCGCCGACCTGCTGTCGGGCCGCTGGGGCGGCCGCCTCGACCGGTCGCTGCTGATCCGCTCGGCCCGCGAGGTCGCCGGCGACCTGGTCGCGCGCCTCGGCGCCGCGCCCGCCGCCCCGCCCGCGTCCGCGCCGCCCGCCGCACCGCCTATGCCCTCGATGCCGGACGCGGCCGGCGAGCCGGCGCCGCACGCGCGGCACGCCGCCGGGAACGGGCGTCCCGTCCCGCCCGCGGACGCGCGGTCCGAGCAGGTCCCGGCGGGCGGACGGCACGAGGAGCGGGGGCGCTAGGTGGACCACGTCCTCGTCAAACGGCTCCGCCAGGAGGTCGGCGACCGGCTCGCCCAGCAGCGCCGGATGGACGCCGCGCACGGGCTGCCGCCGATGTCCGGGGAGGACGAGCGGCAGTTCGCCCGCGCGCTGATCGGCCAGGTGCTGGAGGAGTTCGCGCGCGGCGAGATCACCGCCGGGCGGCGCCCGCCGAACGCCGAAGAGGAGGAGGCGCTCGCCGCCGGCGTGCACGCCGCGCTGTTCGGGGTCGGCCGGCTCCAGCCGCTGCTGGAGGACCCGGAGATCGAGAACATCGACATCAACGGCTGCGACCGGGTGTTCATCGGCTACGCCGACGGCCGCGAGGTGATGGGCGAGCCGGTCGCCGAGACCGACGAGGAGCTGGTCGAGCTGATCCAGATCCTCGCCGCCTACAGCGGGCTGTCGTCGCGGCCGTTCGACACCGCGAACCCGCAGCTGGACCTGCGGCTCCCCGACGGCTCGCGGCTCTCCGCGGTGATGGACGTGACGCTGCGCCCCGCGCTGTCGATCCGCCGCGCCCGGCTCGGCAAGGTGTTCCTGTCCGACCTGGTCGGCAACGGCACGTTCACCGAGGAGCTGGGCCGGTTCTTCCGCGCCGCGGTCCTCGCCCGCAAGAACGTGATGATCGCCGGCGCGACGAACGCGGGGAAGACGACGCTGCTGCGCGCCGTCGCCAACGAGATCCCGGCGAACGAGCGGCTCATCACCGTCGAGCGGGCGCTGGAGCTCGGCCTGGACGCCTTCCCCGAGCTGCACCCGAACTGCGTGGCGTTCGAGCAGCGGCTCCCGAACTCCGAGGGGCAGGGCGCGATCTCGATGGCGGAGCTGGTCCGCCGGTCGCTGCGGATGAACCCGTCCCGCGTCATCGTCGGCGAGGTGCTCGGCGACGAGATCGTCACGATGCTGAACGCGATGACGCAGGGCAACGACGGCTCGCTGTCGACGATCCACGCGAACTCGTCGGCGGAGGTGTTCAACCGCATCTCCACCTACGCGATCCAGTCGGAGGAGCGGCTGCCCGTCGAGGCGACGCACATGCTGATCGCGGGCGCGATCGACTTCGTGGTGTTCATCGAGAAGCGCAACGACTACGCCTCCGGCGGGCGGCTGCGCCGCTACGTCGCGAGCGTCCGCGAGGTCACCGGCGTGGACGGGCGGGTGCTGTCGTCGGAGGTGTTCGCGCTCGGGCCCGGCGGGTTCGCGGTGGCGTCCGCGCCGATCGCCTGCGTCGACGAGCTCGCCGAGTACGGCTACGACCCGTCCCACGGGGGTGCCTGGTGATCACTGCGAGCGGGGCGCGGCGGGCGCGGCGCGCGCGGAGCGGGGGCCGGTGATGTACTCCGCCGACGTGCTGCTCGCCGTCGTCGCCGGCGCCGTCGCCGGCGGCGGGCTCCTGCTGCTCGCCGTCGCGATCCGCGGCCTGCCGCCGCGGACCCGTCCGGTGCGCGGCCGCAGCCGCGAGGACCTCGTCCGGACCCTCACCACCCGCACCGCCGTCGCGGTCATCGTCGGCGTGCTCGTGCTCGCGGTGACCCGCTGGCCTATCGCCGCCGCCGGGACGGGCGCGCTCGTGCTCGCCTGGGACGGCCTCGCCGGCGGCGCCGCCGAGGAGCGCAAGGGCATGGCGCGGCTGGAGGGCCTCGCCGCGTGGACGGAGTCGCTGCGCGACACCATCGCGGGCGCGGTCGGCCTCGAACAGGCCATCCCGGCGTCGCAGCGCGCCGCCGCCCCGGCGCTCCAGCAGCCGCTGCGCACCCTCGTCGACCGGCTGCACACCCGCGTCCCGATGCCGGAGGCGCTGCGCCGGTTCGCCGACGACATCGACGACCCGTCCGCCGACCTCGTGATCGCCGCGCTGATCCTGAACGCCCGGCTGCGCGGCCCCGGCCTGCGCGACATGCTCAGCGCGCTCGCGACGTCCGCGCGCGCGGAGCTCGACATGCGGCGCCGCGTCGAGGCCGACCGCCGCTCCACCCGCCGCAGCGTCCGGATCGTCGTCGGCGTCTCGGTCGGGACGGCCCTCGCGCTCGCCGTGTTCAACCACTCCTACGTGCAGCCCTACGACGACTTCCTCGGGCAGCTCGTGCTGTGCATCGTCGTCGCCCTGTACGGCGCGGCGTTCCTGTGGCTGCGCCGCCTCGCCAAGTACGACCTGCCCGGACGGTTCCTCGGCGAGCCGCGGCAGGCCCGTCCCGGCGTGCCGGGCGAGGTGCCGAGCACGGTCGCGGGCTGGCAGGCCGGGCGCGCCGCCACCGGCGCCCAGGACCTCCCGCTGCGCGGCCGGCACACCATGGACGCGGGCGGCGGTGGTGCGGCATGACCGGGGGTGATGCCGCGTGACCGGCGCGATCCTCGCGGGCGCCGTCGTCGGCCTCGGCCTGTACGCGCTCGTCCGGGCGCTGTTCCCGGCGCGTCCCGGCCTCGCCGCGCGGATGGCCGCGCTCGACGCCGCCCGCCGCCGCGACCTGGAGGACGCGCGGGCCGGGACGGTCCGGCCCGCCGGCCGGTTCGGCGGGATGCGGGCGCGGCTCGGGCGGGAGCTGGTGGCGTTCTGCGAGTCGCGCGGCTGGAAGCTGCGCTCGGTCCGCGCGGACCTCGCCATCACCGAGCGGTCGCTGGAGGCGTTCCTCGCGACCAAGTTCCTGCTGCCCGCCGCCGCGCTGCTGTTCATCCCGCTGGTCGTCGGGTACTTCGCGCTGCTCGGCTTCGGCTCGTCCGTGCAGGTCCCGGTGTGGATCTGCGTGCTGTTCGCCGCGCTGTTCTTCTTCTTCCCGGACATGCAGCTGCGGCAGGAGGCGCAGGCCCGCCGGCAGGACTTCCGGCACGTCGTCGGCGCGTTCCTCGACCTGGTCTCGATGAACCTCGCGGGCGGGCGCGGCGTCCCGGAGGCGCTGATGACCGCGTCGAACGTCGGGGACGGCCCGGCGATGCGCCGCATCCGCGACGCGCTCGGCAACGCCCGCCTCACCGGGCAGACGCCCTGGCAGGCGCTCGGCGGCCTCGGCGACGACCTCGACATCGCCGAGCTGCGCGACCTCGCCGGCGCGCTCGCGCTGGTGTCCGATGACGGCGCGCAGATCCGCCGGTCGCTGTCCGCCCGCGCCGCGTCGATGCGCAGCCGCGAGCTGTCGGAGCTGGAGGGCAAGGCGGGCGAGCGGTCCCAGTCCATGCTCGTCGCGCAGCTGTTCCTGTGCGCCGGCTTCCTGGTCTTCCTGGCCTATCCGGCCCTGATGCGGGTGCTCGCCTCGTGACCCCGCATCGCCTCCGGGCCCGTCCCCTTGAAGGAGTCTCGATGAACCCGCTGAACGATCCGGCCCTCGTCTACCTGCGGGCCCTGCTCGGCACGCGGCTCGCGCGGCTGCGCGACGAGGAGGAGCGGAGCAAGGGCGCCTCGGCGATCGAATGGGCGATCATCACCGCGATCCTCGCGCTGATCGCGATCACCATCGGCGCGATCATCCAGAAAAAGATCCAGGACAAGGCCAACAGCATCAACACGGGCTGACCGCGATGCGGTGCCGTGGACGCGCGCGGGCGGCCGCCGCCCTCGCCGCCGCCCGCCGCCGGCTCGGGTCGGACGCGGGCGTGTCGTCGATGGAGTGGGCGCTGCTCACGCCGGTGCTCATCCTCGTGCTGCTCGCCGTCGTCCAGTTCACGATGGTGTTCCACGCGCGGCAGGTCGCGCTGGCCGCCGCGCAGTCCGGCGCCCGTGTCGCGCGGACCCAGCCGGTCGGCGGCGGCTGGCAGGACGCGGCCGTCACGAAGGCGACCGGCGACATCGACCACATCGGGCCGCACCTGATCAGCGGCCTGCACGTCGACACCGGCGAGGTGAACGACGAGCGGTGGGTGCAGGTCAGCGGCGAGGCCGTGCAGGTCATCCCGTTCCTGACCTTCCACGTGTCGCAGCGGTCGCAGGGGCCGATCGAGTGCTTCCGGCCGGACGTCGGGACGGGCCTCGCCTGCCAGCGGGGAGCGGGCCCGTGACCGGGCGGATCGGGCGGATCGGGAGCGGGCGGCGGAGCGCGGCCGGCGGCGACCGGGGCTCCATGTCGCTGGAGCTGGTGCTCGTCACGCCGCTGTTCGTCGCGTTCCTGCTGTTCCTCGCCGGCGCGGGGCGGATGGTGGACGCGCAGAGCCAGGTGGACGGCGCCGCCCGCGACGCGGTCCGCGCCGCGTCCATCGCCCGCGACTCCGGATCCGCGCAGGAGCTCGCGCAGGAGACCGCCACCGCCGGGCTGCGCGACTCGCGCTGGTGCTCCGGCGGCCCGTCCGTCCAGACGGACGTGTCGGACTTCGCGCCCGGCGGGCACGTCGAGGTGACGATCGTGTGCGACGTGAACCTGTCCGACCTGGCGTTCATCGGGCTGCCCGGCACCAAGCGGCTGCAGGGCCGGTCGGTCGCCCCGATCGACACCTTCACCTTCCGGGGCGGCGACGGACCGGCGGAACCGGGGGACGGCCGATGAGACGCGCCCTCCGCGTGCTCCGCGCCCGGACCCGGACCCGGCTCTCGGGCCAGGGCGGCGGCGACCGGGGCACGATCGCGATGTACACCGTCCTGTTCACCCCGATCGTGCTGATGCTGGCGGGCCTGCTGGTGGACGGCGGCCTCGCCATCCACGCGCGGCAGCGCGCCGCCGACATGGCCGAGCAGGCGGCGCGCGCCGGGGCGAACCAGATCGACACCGAGGCGCTCCGCGCGACCGGCGAGCCCGTCCTCGACCCGGGACGGGCCCGCGCCGCGGCCTGCGAGCTGCTCGGCGACTTCGGCACCCAGGTCGCCGCGTCGCGCTGCGACGCCGACCAGCAGCAGGTGACGGTCAGCGTCGAGATCACGGTGAAGCCGCAGATCCTCGGGATCGTCCCGGGGTTCGGCTCGTTCACCCTGACCTCCACCGAGACCGCCCGCCCCGTCACCGGTGGGAACGGCCCATGAGGCCGGCGGGGAAGGGCCTTACGATCGAGGCGACGTCCGAGACCCGGCGAACCGTGGGGGCGCGATGGTGACAGGGCATGGGCGGCGGACCCCCGTACGGGTGCGGGCGCGCCGCGGCCCCGGCGACGTCCTCGCCGGCATCGGCGCCCTCGCGGCGCTCGCCGCGCTCCTCGCGGGCGTCCCCTACGCGCTGCTGACGTTCTTCGGGTCGCCGATCCCGTCGCACCTGCCCGCCGCGTCCGACCTCTCGCACCGGATCGGGCCCGGCTCGCTCATCGGCATCCTCGTCGTGCTGGTCTGGCTCGCCTGGATCCAGCTCGCGCTGTGCGTGGTCGTCGAGGTGTACGCGGGGATCCGCGGGGTCGGCGTGCCCGCGCGGGTGCCGCTCGCGGGCGGCACGCAGTCGCTGGTGCACCGGCTCGTCGTCGCCGCGCTGCTGCTGTTCACCGCCACGTCCGTGATCATGCCGGCGCTCTCCGGCGGGCTGTCGCAGCGTCCCGCGCACGCCTCGGCGCAGGAGTACCACCGCGTCCCGGACGCGCCGGACCGTCCCGCCGAGGCGCCGCCCGCGCCCGCCGAGTCCCGCACCGAGACGCTCAGCGAGAAACCGGACACCACCAAGATCTACCGGGTGCACCCGCCGGAGGGCCGGCACCACGAGAGCCTCTGGGAGATCGCCGAGAAGTGCCTCGGCGAAGGGCGCCGCTACAAGGAGATCTACGACCTCAACAAGGGGCACGTGCAGCCGGACGGGACGCGCCTCACGATCGCGAGCCTGATCCGTCCCGGCTGGGTCCTGGAGATGCCGGCGGACGCCAAGCACGCGCACACCGTCCCCGTGAAGGACCTGCACGACTACTACCGGTTCGGGCACGCCGTCCCGGACCGTCCGGAGCATCCGCAGGACCCGGCGCCCTCGACGCCCGCGCCGCAGAAGCCGGCGCCGCAGCCCTCGGCGCCGGCGACTCCGGCACCGCGGCCGTCCCACACCGAGGCGCCGGCGCACACCGCTACACCGCAGCCGCAGAAGCCGGCGCCCGCGCGTCCGCCCGCGCACACGGCCGCCCCCACGCCGTCGCCGCCCCACACCGCGGCGCCGAGCCCGGCCCCCTCCCACACGGCCGCACCGTCTCCGTCCCACACGGCCGCACCGTCTCCGTCCCACACGGCCGCGCCTTCCCCGTCCCACACGGCCGCGCCGTCGCACGGGGCCGAGACCCCGGCGCATCCGCCCGCGCACGGCGGCGGTGCGGGCGGGCCGTCCGGCGAGATGGGCGGCGGCGCCGGCACCGGCGGCGCGAGCCTGCCCGGCCAGAGCCGGACCTCCTACGACGACCCCGGCCCGTCGTTCGAGCTGAAATGGCCGCAGGGCCTCGCCGCCGCGTCGCTGCTGGCCGCCGGCCTGCTCAGCGTGCTCGGCCGGCGCCGCCGGACGCAGATGTGGAACCGCGCGTTCGGCCACATGATCGCCCGGCCGGAGGGCGCGGCGGCGGAGGCGGAGCGCGCGCTGCGGTTCGGCGCCGACGAGGACGGCGCGCGGCTCCTCGACCTCGGCCTGCGGCACCTGTCGAAGTCGATGGCCGCCGGAGGACGCGCCCTCCCCACCGTCTACGGGGTGCACCTCGGCCACGCGCAGAACGGGCAGGGCAGCCTCGACCTGTGGATCGCGCCCGCCGACCGCAACCCGCCCGCGCCCTGGCAGGCGTTCGACGACGGGCAGGTGTGGCGGCTGCGCGCCGACGCGGCGGCCGGGCTGGAGGCCGCCGACCTCGCCGACGTCCTCGCCCCCTACCCGGGCCTGGTCTCCATAGGCACCAACGACAACGGCCGCATCCTCGTCGACCTGGAGGCGGCGCACGGCCTGGTCGCGCTGCGCGGCCCCGACGACGACCGGCGCGCCGCCCTCGCCGCGATCGCGATGGAGCTGGCCACCAACCGCTGGTCCGACCACATGCGGATCACGCTCGTCGGGTTCGGCGCCGAGTTCGGCGAGGGCCTCGCCCGGATCGCCCCGGACCGCGTCCGGTCCGTGCCGAACCTCGCCGACGCGCTGCCCGAACTGGAGGGCCGCACCGAGGAGGTCCGCCAGGCGCTCGCCGCGTCCGGCGTCGACTCCGTCCTCACCGGGCGCTGCCGCGGCGTGTTCGGCGAGGCGTGGATGCCGCACTACCTGATCATGGCGGACCCGCCGGCGGACTGGGAGGCGGACCGGCTCGTCGCCCTCGCCCGCACCGGCACCCGGATGGCCGCCGGCTACCTCGTCCCCGGCGACGTGCCCGGCGCCACCTGGACCTGGGACGTCGACGAGCGCGCCCGGCTGCACGCCGGCGTCCTCGGCTTCGAGGTGGACGCGCAGCTCGTCCGCGACGACCAGTACCGCGCGGTGTTCGACCTGTTCGAGACGGCCGGGCGGACCGACCCGGTGCCGCTGGCGGACCCCGTGGACGCCCCGCAGCCGCCCGACGCGCAGCAGTCGTCGGTCGACGTCCGGCTGCTCGGCCCGATCGAGGTCGAGGCACCGGGGCCGATGGACGAGAGCCGCCGCGAACTCTGCACCGAGGTCCTCGTCTACCTGGCGGCGCACCCGAACGGCGTGCACCCGACCGTGCTGTCCGGCGCGATCTGGCCGCGCGGCGTCACCGCGGGCGTCCGCGACGCGTGCGTGGCCCGCGTGTCCGACTGGCTCGGCCGCGACGCCCGCGGCCGCCCCAACCTGTACTACGACGAGCGCGGCCGGATCAGGCTCGGCTCGGAGGTCCGCGTCGACCTCGCCGTGTTCCGGTGGCTGGTGTGGCGGTCCGCCGCCGAACCCGCCTCCGAGATGGCCTACATGGCGTACGCGCTGGACCTCGTCCGCGGCCCCCTGCTCTCCGGCCGCCCCCGCGGCCGCTACTCCTGGCTCGCCGCGCACGACCTGGAGTACGAGGCGACGGCCCGGGTCGTCGACGTCGCGCACCGGCTCGCCGTCCTGCGGCTGGACGAGGGCGACGCGCGCGGCGCGGTCGCCGCCGCCCGCGCCGGGCTCCGGCTCGCGCCCGACGACGAGGGCCTGTGGCGGGACCTGCTCCGCGCCACCCACGCGACCGGTGACGAGGCGCAGGTCAGGATCGCGGTCGACGAGCTGCGCGGCCGCGTCGGCCGGGACCCGATGATCGACCAGCTGCAGCCGGAGACGGAGGCGCTGGTCGAGGAGCTGATCCCGGAATGGCACCGGGTCGGGTCCTGATCAGCGGTACAGGCCGGTGCCGCCCAGCGAGTACCGGCCCGGCTGCGGGTGCACGGCCAGGGCCGCCGGACGGCTCCGGAGCCGCGCCCGCCGCAGCACCCGGCCCGTCCGCGTCGACACCGCGTAGACGAGCCCTTCCGCGCCGGCCAGCCACAGCGCCCGCCCGTCCGACGACACACCGCCCGGGATCGCGTCCCCGCCTCCTGGCAGCGGCCATCGCGCGGTGACGCGGCGGGTCCGGAAGTCCACGGTGGCGAGCGTCCCGCCGCCCGCGACGAACAGCCGCCGCGCGTCCCGGCTGATCGCGAGGCCCCGCGCGCCCGGCGCCGTCCGGACGAACCCGCGCGGCGCGAACGTCCGCGCGTCCACCGCCCACACCCCGCCGTTCGCCGCGTCCGCGACGAAGAACGTCCCGCCGTCGGGGGACAGCCGCACGTCGCCCGGCCGCGCCCCCGCAGGCAGCCGGACCGCGCCCGCGACCCGCCGCCCCGGCACGTCCACCCGGACCAGCGCCCCCGCCGACGTGCAGCTCATCACCAGGGACGTCCCGGCGAGCGTGAAGTCGCCGTCCGCCGCCGCGCACGGCAGCGGCACCGACGCCCGGGGCCGCATCGTCCGCGGGTCGCGGACCTCGATCCGCCTCGGCCGCCCCGCCGCGACCAGCGCCGTCCGCCCGTCGGGGGTGAAGTACAGCCCCGCCGGGTCGACGGCGGGCACCGGCAGGCCCCGCCGCCCCGTCCGCGCCCACACCGGGACCAGCACGTCGTGCACGGTGTCGGCGATCCACAGCCGCCGCAGGTCCCACGACGGCACCACCCGCGCCGCGGCGCCCCCGGCCCCGGCGCCGACCCGTCCGATCAGCCGCAGCGTCCGCGGGTCGATGACCTCGATGCCGCGCCCGTCCGCGACGTACAGCCGCGCCGGCATGCTCCGCGCGCCCGGAGCGATCATCCCGGGTCCGGTCGCCGCGTACACCCGTCCGCCGGCCGGCACGACCGGCGGGTCCGCGGTCTTGGGCCGCTCCGTGCCCGGCCGCACGTAGGGCGCGGGCCCGCCGAGCCCCACCACGGGATCGTCCGGGCCGCCCTCGCCGGGCCGGTAGAAGCCCACGGGCGGCTCGCACCCCGAGACCAGCGCCATGACCCCGGCCAGCGCGAACGCGCCGAGCAGGCTCCGGCGCCGTCCCGCGGCACAGCCTCTCCCCATCACGGCGGGGACTGTACTCGCCTGCAACTCAACGCGCCCGAATAACTACGAAACGTGTCCATCCTCGTCTCGCGAGAAGGCGAGGCTTGTCGCTCCGGAAGCCGTCTGCTAGTAATGGAGGCAATGGGAACTCTGTGATCACTGCGTTGCAAGCGCGCACCCGGCGTCGAGCCGCGCTCCGCCACGCCCTGCCAACGCATTGATCACTGGAGTTCCTTTTTGCGTACCGCGCAATCCCGCCTCGTCCTGTCCGGCGTCACCAAGCGCTACGACGACCACGTCGTCCTCGATCGGGTGTCGCTGTCGATCCGCCCCGGCGACAAGGTCGGGGTGATCGGCGAGAACGGCTCGGGGAAGTCGACGCTTCTGCGCCTCATCGCCGGCGTCGAGGCCCCCGACAACGGCACCGTGGAGGTCGCCGCGCCCGGCGGCATCGGCCACCTGCCGCAGACCCTCGACCTCCCGCCGTCCGCGACCGTGCAGGACGCGATCGACCTCGCGCTCGCCGACCTGCGCGACCTCCGGGACCGGATGACCCGCGCCGAGGCCGGACTCGGCACCGCCACACCCGCCGAACTCGCCGCGTACGGCGACCTCGTCGAACGGTTCGAGGCGCGCGGCGGCTACGAGGCCGACGCCCGCGTCGAGATCGCCCGCAAGGCCCTCGGCGTGTCCGGCTTCGCCCGCGAGCGGGCGCTCGGCACTCTGTCCGGCGGCGAGCGGTCGAGGCTGATGCTCGCCGCGACGCTCGCCGCGTCACCCGAACTGCTCCTGCTGGACGAGCCCACCAACGACCTCGACGACGACGCCGCGCAGTGGCTGGAGGAACGGCTGCGCACCCATCGCGGGTCCGTCGTCGCCGTCACCCACGACCGCGCGTTCCTCGACCGCGTCACCGCCACCGTCATCGAGGTCGACCACGACCAGCGGACCGTCCGGCGCTACGGCAACGGCTACACCGGCTATCTCGCCGCGAAGGCCGCCGCCCGGGAGCGCCACCGGCACGAGTACGAGACGTGGCGGGAGGAGGTGCGGCGGCACGAGGCGCTCGCCGACGGCAACATCGACCGGCTCTCGGCGATCCCGCGCAAGGGCCCGTGGGCGTTCAGCGGCGCGGGCGCGTTCCGCGCGCGGTCCCGCTCGCACGGCGCGATGTCCCGGATCCGCAGCGCGCGGCAGCGGCTCCGGGAACTGCGGGACGGCCCGGTCCCGCCGCCGCCCGAGCCGCTGCGGTTCGCGGCCCGCCCGTCCACCGCCGGCGCGCCGCCGGACGGCCCGGCGGTCGAACTCGAGGAGGTCCGGATCCCCGGCCGCCTGGAGATCGGGTCGCTGCGCGTCCGGCCGGGCGAGCGGGTCCTGATCACCGGCCCGAACGGCGCCGGGAAGACGACGCTGATGCGGGTGCTGGCCGGTGAGCTGGCCCCGGCGGAGGGCCGCGTCCGCCGTCCGGCGAACGTCGGCCACCTCCGCCAGGACGGCGGCCCGTCCCACCGCGACGGCCGGACGCTGCTGCGCGCGTTCGGCGAGGGCCGGGCCGGCGAGCCCGAGGAGCACGCCGCCGAGCTGCTCGCCATGGGCCTGTTCACGGCCGCCGACCTGGGCAAGAGCGTCCGGTCCCTGTCGGCGGGGCAGCGCCGCAGGCTGGAGCTGGCCCGCCTCGTCTCCGGCCGCGCGGACCTCGTCCTGCTGGACGAACCCACCAACCACCTGTCGCCGCTGCTGGTCGACGAGCTGGAGGAGGCCCTCGACGGCTACCAGGGGGCGCTCGTCATCGTCACGCACGACCGCCGCATGCGCGCGTCCTTCACGGGCCGCCGCCTGGAACTCCGGGACGGCCGGGTGACCGACGAGCAGGCCGCCTGACCGGCGGCGGAGGTCAGTCGGATTTGCCGAAGCCGATGCCGAACTCCCGGTAGACGCGCTCCCAGAAGCCGTCGCGGAGCCAGGTCCGGGCCTCCTGGTAGGGGCGCAGGGAGCCGCCGAGCTCCTTCTCGGCCTCGATCAGCAGCTCCTTGTCGATGACGGGCGGCAGGATCGGGCCGGGGAGCAGATCGCGGATGTTGTCGCGGCCCCGCTCGAAGATCCACTTCTGGGCGACGTGCTCGCCGATCTCCAGCATGTGGTCGCGGTCCGGGCCGAGGCGGCCGTCGGACTGGGCGGCGGACGCCGCGTTCATCGAGGCCGCCACGGTCGCCGGGGTCACCGGGGTGCCGCCCGGGACGGGCACGGCGGTGCGGACGGCCGCGGCGGGCGCGGGCTTGACCGCCGGGGGGCGCCCGGCGAACACCTGGGACGGGGACGGGACGGGCGACGTGCGCTGCGCGGCGGCGGCCGCGTCGCGGACGGCGGCGGCGGTGCCGGGCGCGGGCACCGGCAGCACCTTGGCCTTGGTGAAGTAGGGGCGCAGGAAGTCGGCGGACAGCACCTCGACCCGGTCGGACTCCCACACCAGCCATTCGGCCTGGTTGGAGCCGTGCGTCGGCTCCACGCCCCACAGGTGCACGCGGACGCCGTAGCGCTGCGCGGCCTCCACGGCGGGCAGCATGTCCTCGTCGCCGGCCAGCAGCACCGCGTCGGTGATCGCGCGGTGCCGGGCGAGGGCCTCCAGGTCGGCGCGGAGCTGCGCGTCCACGCCCTTCTGCTGGCCCTGCGCGTTCAGGTTGCCGAGCCGCAGCTTCACCAGCGGCAGGTTCGCGATGACCCGCTGGTCGACGGTGGGCTGCTTCTTCGGCGCGGCGTCGAACCAGTAGACGCGCAGCAGCTCGCCCAGCAACTGGTCGTCCGCGTGGCTGGTCAGTGCCTTGATCAGCTGCTCCGCGGCGACCCGGTACTCGCGCCGCGAGCCGCAGCCGAGCAGCAGAGCCCCGGAGGCCGCGTAAAGGTACCCCGCGTCGACGAAGATGGCGTATCGCGCGGGCTGTGGGACGAACTCCGAGGTGGCCATGGCCTTCCACCTTATTCGTGCGGAGACCCCCGCTGGGCGCGAACCACGGTTACGTGTCGCCCGATCCCATTCCCCGTCCGGGGATCAACACACCCCATAGGACGGGAGATCGGACGCATCCCGGGCGCGTCGCGCGGGCCCGCGCGGTGGCCGCCGACGCGGGCCGCGCGGCGTCTCGCGGGCGTGGGTCAGCGGGGCAGGCCGCTGGCCCGCCACGCACCGGGCCCGCGGGGCCGCAGCCCGCCGGCCGCGGTGGCGCGGACGAGCCGGGTCCGGTCGGCCCAGCGGGACGTCCGGGGCTCTCCGCCGTCGCGGGCCGCGGCGGCGGCGCGGGCGCGCGCGGTCAGCACGGCGACCAGCGCGGCGACCTCCTCGGGGGACGGGTCGCCCCGCACCACCTGCAGGAACGGCTTGTCTTCAGCGGTCACGGGTTCTCCTCGGCGGCCCCGGGGCCGGACGCGGCGGGCGGTCCGACCCCGGAACGGGCGTCCGTCTCGGTGCTCTAGAGCGGGATGTTGCCGTGCTTCTTCGGCGGCAGCGTCTTGCGCTTCTCGCGTAGCGCGCGCAGCGCCTTGACGACCTGGCCGCGGGTCTCCGACGGCTTGATCACCGCGTCGACGTAGCCGCGGTCGGCGGCGACGTACGGGTTGGCGAGGGTGTCCTCGTACTCGGTGATCAGCTCGGCGCGGCGGGTGTCGGGGTCGTCCGCGGCGGCCAGCTCGCGCCGGTACAGGATGTTGACCGCGCCCTGCGCGCCCATGACGGCGATCTGCGCGGTCGGCCACGCCAGGTTGATGTCGGCGCCGAGGTGCTTGGAGCCCATGACGTCGTACGCGCCGCCGTACGCCTTCCGGGTGATCACGGTGACGAGCGGGACGGTCGCCTCGGCGTAGGCGTACAGCAGCTTGGCGCCGCGCCGGATGATCCCGTTCCACTCCTGGTCGGTGCCGGGCAGGAAGCCGGGGACGTCCACGAAGGTCAGCACGGGGATGTTGAAGGCGTCGCAGGTCCGGACGAACCGGGCGGCCTTCTCGGAGGCGTCGATGTCGAGCGTCCCGGCGAACTGCATCGGCTGGTTCGCGACGATGCCGACGGAGTGGCCCTCGACGCGCCCGAACCCGCAGATGATGTTCGGCGCGAACAGCTCCTGGACCTCCAGGAACTCGCCGTCGTCGACCACGTGCTCGATCGCGGTGTGCATGTCGTACGGCTGGTTCGGCGAGTCCGGGATGAGGGTGTCGAGGTCCTCGACCGGCTCGGACGGGTCGACCGGCACGTCGAAGGCGGGCGCGTCGGAGAGGTTGTTGGACGGCAGGTACGACAGCAGCGCCTTGACGTACTCGATCGCGTCCTCCTCGTCGGAGCCCTGGTAGTGGGCCACGCCCGACTTGGAGTTGTGCGAGTGCGCCCCGCCGAGCTCCTCCATGGTCACCTCTTCGCCGGTGACCGTCTTGATGACGTCCGGGCCGGTGATGAACATGTGCGAGGTCTGGTCGGCCATGACGATGAAGTCGGTGATCGCGGGGGAGTACACCGCGCCGCCCGCGCACGGCCCGAGGACCAGCGAGATCTGCGGGATGACGCCGGAGGCGTGCACGTTCCGCTTGAAGATCTCCGCGTACAGGCCGAGCGCGACCACGCCCTCCTGGATCCGCGCGCCGCCGGAGTCGTTGATCCCGACCACCGGGCAGCCCGTCTTCAGCGCGTGGTCCATGACCTTGACGATCTTCTCGCCGAACACCTCGCCGAGGGACCCGCCGGAGACGGTGAAGTCCTGGCTGAAGACCGCGACCGGCCGGCCGTCGACCGTGCCGTACCCGGTGACGACGCCGTCGCCGTAGGGGCGGTTCTTCTCCATCCCGAAGTTGGTGGACCGGTGCCGCGCCATCTCGTCGAACTCGACGAACGAGCCGGGGTCGAGCAGCGCGTCGATCCGCTCCCGGGCCGTCATCTTGCCCTTGGCGTGCTGCTTCTCGACGGCGCGCGCCGAGCCCGCGTGCACCGCCTCGTAGCGGCGTCGTTCCAGGTCCGCGATCTTTCCCGCCGTCGTGTGGATGTCGTACTCGACCGCGGGTTCAGGGGCTTCCATCGCCATGCGGGCCAGGGTAACCGCACGCTGACCCCGGACCTGCGGGCGGGGCCCGCTGACCGGGATGAACTCCGCCTTACCGGGGCTCGTTACGCTGGGCGCGTGGCTACGAAGACGCGAGACACCCTGCGGCAGGACATGCCGGAACCGCTGCGCCGTGACGTCCGCCTCCTCGGGGCGATGCTGGGCGACGGGCTGGTGGAGTACGGGGGGCGAGAGCTGCTGGACGACGTCGAGCGGCTGCGCCACGCGGTGATCGCCGCCCGCCGGGGCGAGACGTCCGCCGACGAGGTCGCGGCGATCGTCGACGGCTGGACGCTGGAGCGCGCCGAGCAGGTCGCGCGCGCGTTCACCGTGTACTTCCACCTGACGAACCTCGCCGAGGAGCACCACCGGATCCGGACGCTCCGCGAGCGCGACACCGGCGGGAGCGTGCCGGGCTCGGTGGCCGCGGCCGTCGAGGAGATCCGCGCCGCCGGCGGCGACCGGCTCGCCGAGATGATCGACGGCCTGGAGTTCCGGCCCGTCTTCACCGCGCACCCGACCGAGGCCCGCCGCCGCGCCGTCGTCACCGCGATCCAGCGGATCAGCGACCTGCTGACGGCGCTGAACGCCGGGCAGGGCGCGAGCGAGCGGGAGGAGACCGAGCGGCGGCTCCGCGAGGAGATCGACGTGCTCTGGCGGACGGCGCTGCGCCGCGGCACCCAGATGGACCCGCTCGACGAGGTCCGCACCGCGATGGCCGCGTTCGACGAGACGATCTTCCGGGTCGTGCCGCACGTCTACCGCGCCCTCGACCGCGCCCTCGACGGGGAGGACACCGGCACCCGCCCGCCGAAGGCCCGCCCGTACCTGCGGTTCGGCAGCTGGATCGGCGGCGACCGGGACGGCAACCCCTACGTCACCGCGCAGGTCACCCGCGACGCGGTCATGATCCAGGCGGACCACGTGCTGCGCGCGCTGGAGACCGCGTGCGCGCGGGTCGGCCGCGAGCTGACCGTCCACGAGTCCACGACGCCCGCCTCGGCGGAGCTGCGGGACGCGCTCGCCGCCGCCCGCACCGCGCACCCGTCCCGGCTCGCCGAGGGCACCAAGCGGTCGCCGGGCGAGCCGCACCGCCAGTTCCTGCTGTACGCGGCGGCGCGGATCGCCGCGACCCGCGAACGGGACGCCGACCTCGCCTACGCGTCCCCGGAGGAGCTGCTCGCCGACCTGCGGACCGTCCAGGAGTCCCTGGCCGCCGCCGGCGCCGTCCGGCAGGCGTACGGGCGCGTCCAGCAGCTGGTCTGGCAGGTCGAGACGTTCGGCTTCCACCTCGCCGAGCTGGAGATCCGCCAGCACTCCGAGCTGCACGAGAAGGCCCTGGCCGAGGTCCGCGCGGGCGGCGACGGCGCTACCCGAGGGGGGACGACCCCCCACACCCCCCGGCAACAGCTCAGTGAGATGACCGAGGAGATCCTCGAGACCCTCCGCGTCGTCGCGTGGATCCAGAAGCGCTTCGGCGTCCGCGCCTGCCACCGCTACATCGTGTCGTTCACCCGGTCCGCGCAGGACATGGCGAACGTCCACGAGCTGGCCGCGTCCCTCGGCGAGGGCGCGCCCGTCCTCGACGTGATCCCGCTGTTCGAGACCGGCGAGGACCTGGAGCGCGCCCCGTCCGTGCTGGAGGGGATGCTGGAGATCCCGGCCGTCCGGCGCCGGCTGGACGACACCGGCCGCCGCATGGAGGTCATGCTCGGCTACTCCGACTCCGCGAAGCAGCTCGGCCCGGCCAGCGCCACCCTGCGGCTGTACGACACGCAGGAGGCGCTCGCCGCGTGGGCGGCCCGCAACGACATCACGCTGACGCTGTTCCACGGCCGCGGCGGGTCCCTCGGCCGCGGCGGCGGCCCCGCCAACCGGGCGATCCTCGCGCAGGCCCCCGGGTCCGTCGCGGGCCGCTTCAAGGTCACCGAGCAGGGCGAGGTGATCTTCGCCCGGTACGGCCGGACGGAGATCGCCGAGCGGCACGTCGAGCAGGTCACCAGCGCCGTCCTGCTGGCCTCGACCGACGCCGTCCAGGACCGCGCCCGGGAGGCCGCCGCCCGGTTCCGCCCGCTCGCCGACAAGATCGGCGAGGCGGCCAAGGACGCGTTCCGGGCGCTGATCGAGACCGACGGCTTCGCCGCCTGGTTCGCCCGCGTCAGCCCCCTGGAGGAGATCGCCGAGCTGCGGATCGGGTCCCGCCCGGCCCGCCGCAAGGCCGCCCGCGGCCTGGAGGACCTGCGCGCCATCCCCTGGGTGTTCGCGTGGACGCAGACCCGCGTCAACCTGCCCGGCTGGTACGGCCTCGGCAGCGGCCTCGCCGCCGTCTCCGACGACGGCCGCGACCTCGTCGGGCTCCGCGAGGCCTACGAGGCGTGGCCGCTGTTCAACACGCTGCTCGACAACGCCGAGATGAGCCTCGCCAAGTCCGACCGGGCGATCGCGGAGCGCTACCTCGCGCTCGGCGGGCGCCCCGAGCTGTCCGAGACCGTCCTCGCCGAGTACGACCGCACCCGGCGGCTCGTCCTCGCGGTCACCGGCCACGAGCGGCTGCTGGAGAACCGCCGCGTGCTGTCCCGCGCCGTCGAGCTGCGCAACCCGTACGTGGACGCGCTCTCGCACCTCCAGCTGCGCGCCCTCACCGCGCTGCGCGCCGGGGACGTCACCGACGAGGAGGAGCGCAGCCACCTCGAAGCGCTGCTGCTCCTGTCGGTGAACGGGGTCGCCGCCGGACTGCAGAACACCGGCTGATGGCGGAGGTCAGGCCCGCGGCCGCCGCCGACCGGCCGCGCGTGGAGGAGATCGTCCAGGCCGCCTACGCGCCGTGGGCGGAGATCATCGGCACCCGCCCCATGCCCATGGACGACGACTACGCCGCGCTGATCGGGGCCGGGCACGTGTTCGTGACCGGCCCCGGGCCGGACGGCCTGATCGTCCTCATTCCCGAGGACGGCGTCCTCCTCGTCGACAACGTGGCCGTGCACCCGGAGCTGCACGGCACGGGCATCGGCGGGCGGCTGCTCGCGTTCGCCGAGGCCCGCGCCCGCGCCCTCGGCCTGACCCGGCTCCGCCTGATCACCAATGAGCGGATGACCGGCAACATCGACCGCTACCAGCGGCTCGGTTACCGGGAGACCGGCCGCGAGGTGCTCAAGGGCCGCAACGTCGTCCACATGGCCAAGCCGCTGGCGTGAGGAATCGCGCCGGGCGCGGCCGGCGTTGAAGGCGGTGTGACCACAGCGGAGGAACGCCTTATCACCGACCGCGCGGGCACGCTGGAGCTTCTGGCGTCGCTGCGCCGCGACTGGGACGGCGTCGTCGAGGCGTCGGCGCAGAGCAACGCGGACGACGAGCACGACCCGGAAGGCGCCACGATCGCCTTCGAACGCGCCCGGATCGAGGCGTCGCTGAGCCGGGCCGAGGCCCGGCTGGCCGAGATCGACGGCGCGCTGCGCCGGCTCGCCGAGGGCGCCTACGGGATCTGCGAACGCTGCGGCGGCCCGATCGCGCCGGAGCGTCTGGAGGCCCGCCCCATGGCCCGCACCTGCGTCGCCTGCGCCTGACACCCCCGTCGAGCGGAGGGGGCTAGCTCGGCCATTCGGGCTTGCGCTTGTCGTTGAAGGCGGCGATGCCCTCGCGGCGGTCGGCGGAGAACGCGACGGTCCGCCAGGCGTTGTCCTCCAGGTCCAGGCCCGCCTCCAGGGAGACGCCGGCGCCGAGGCGCAGCGCCCGCTTGGCGGCCCGGACGGCGGTCGGGGAGTTCCGCGCGATCACCTGGGCGATGCCGAGGGCCTCCTCGCGGGCGGTCCCGGCGGGCACCTTCCGGTCGGCGAGGCCGTACTCCAGGGCCTCCTCGATGCCGAGGCGGCGCCCGGTGAACACCAGGTCGGCGGCCTTGCCGGGGCCGAGCTTGCGCAGCGCCAGCTGCGTACCGCCGCCGCCGGGGACGAGCCCGACGCTCACCTCAGGGAGCCCGAACACGGCCGACTCGTCCGCCACGATCATGTCGGCGGACAGCGCGAACTCGCAGCCGCCGCCCAGCGCGTACCCGTGCACCGCCGCGATCACCGGCTGCGGGAGGTTCAGGACGCCGCCGAACGCGGCCCGGAACACCGGCCGCTGCGCGAGGATCTCCTCGTCGCTCATCGAGTTGCGTTCCTTCAGGTCCGCGCCGACGCAGAACGCCTTCTCGCCCGCCGCGCTCAGCACCACCGCCCGGACGGACGCGTCGTCGGCGACCTCGCGGCACACCGCGGCCAGCCGCCGCGCCATCGACGTCGACAGGGCGTTGAGGGCCTCGGGCCGGTCCAGCACGATCTCCGCGACGTGCCCGTCGCGCCGCAGCGTCACACCATCCATGCGGCGAACCCTAACGGCCGCCCCGGCGCCGGCTCGCGGCGAGGTTCGGTGGCGGGCGGGAGAGGGCCGGGGCCGGTGAGGTTGGATGGACGGGTGAGCGAATCACCGTATGGGGACCTTGACCGGCCGCCGCTGCACGAGGCGGCGCTGCGGAGCGCGCTCGTCCAGGAGGGCGGGCTGTGGCGGGAGGTGCGCGTCGTGCCGGAGACGGGGTCGACCAACGCCGACCTCGCGGCCCGGGCCAGGGAGGGGGCGCCCGAGGGGACGGTGCTGGTCACCGAGCTGCAGACGGCCGGGCGCGGGCGGCTCGGCCGGTCGTGGACGGCGCCGCCGCGCTCGGGGCTGATGTTCTCGATGCTGCTGCGGCCGGCGGTGCCGGTGCCGCTGCTCGGCTGGCTGCCGCTGCTGACCGGCGTCGCGGTCGCCACCGCGATCCGCCGGATGACCGCGTTCGCCGAGTCCGGGGAGCGGTTCTTCGGCGGCGCCGGCGGCGACGTCGCCGTGGACGCCCGGCTGAAGTGGCCGAACGACCTGCTGGTCGGGGACCGCAAGCTCGCCGGGATCCTCGCCGAGAAGGTCGACGACGCGCTGATCGTGGGCGTCGGCCTGAACGTCGGGCTGCGCGCCGAGGAGCTGCCGGTGCCGACCGCGACGTCGCTGGCGATCGAGGGCGCGCCGCTCACCGACCGGGCGCCGCTGCTGCGCGCGATCCTGCGCGAGATGCGGACCTGGTACGGCGAGTGGACGATGCTCGGCGGCGACCCGGAGTCCAGCGGGCTCCGCACCGCCTACAAGGAGCTCTGCACGACCCTCGGCCGCCGCGTCCGGGTGGAGTTGCCGGCGGACGAGACGCTGGAGGGCACGGCGCGGGACGTGGACGGGTCGGGCCGCCTCGTGGTCGAGGGGCCGGGCGGCGACGTCGCCGTGAGCGCGGGCGACGTGGTCCACGTCCGTTGAGGGACTGGACCTTGGGGACGGAACCTTGTCGCTTTGCGGCGGTATGGGGGATGGTGCACGTGGGGTGACCAGTGCAGGTGGGTGCGCTGTGTCACGTCGGATCTGCAACGATATGGGGTGTACCGATCCACGACGCCGGCGGCGGGGGCTCCGCGCGACGGCGGACTGAGGGGCGGATGATGGCGCGCGGACTGCCGGATCCCAAGGAGATCGAGGAGCTGCTCCTCGGCGGCGAGCTCCGCTACACGCGCGTCGACGCCGTCCGGCTGTCGGGGGTGTCGCGGGACTTCACCGGACGGGTGTGGCGCGCGTTCGGCTACCCGTCGATGCCGGACGACGCGGTCGCCTACACCGAGGGCGACGTGGCGGCGCTGTGCCGCCTCCGCCGCCTCATGGAGGAGGGCGTGCTCGACGAGGACGGGGTGATCCGCCTCATCCGCGCGTTCGGGCAGACCATGACGCGGCTGGCGGAGTGGCAGGTCAACCTCATGCGGGAGATGGTCGCCCCGGACCCGAACGGCGTGCCGTCCGCGGAGGCGGTCGGGACGATCGTGGAGATCGCCGACAAGCACATCGGGGAGTTCGAGCCGCTGGTGGTGCACGCGTGGCGGCGGCAGCTCGCCGCGGCGGGGACGCGGGCGATCGCGGCGGCGGCGACCCGGGACGACGGGGAGCCCGCGGGGCGGCCGCCGACCACCGTCGGGTTCGCGGACATGGTGTCGTTCACGCAGGTCAGCCGGGAGCTGGAGGAGATCGAGCTGGCCCGGGTGGTGGAGTGGTTCGAGGAGACCGCCGCCGACATCATCGCCGCGTGCGGGGGGCGGCTGGTGAAGACGCTGGGCGACGAGGTGCTGTTCAGCGCGGAGTCGCCGACGATCGGCGCGGAGATCGCGCTGACGATCGCGGCGGCGATCCAGGACGAGACCGAGGTGCCGGACGTGCGGGTCGGCGTCGCGCACGGCCCGGTGCTGCCGCTGATGGGGGACGTGTTCGGCACCACGGTGAACCTGGCGGCGCGGCTGACGGCGCTGGCCCGGCCGGGCTCGGTGGTGATCGACAGCGAGCTGGCGGCGCGGCTGGAGAAGGAGCCGGCGTACCGGATCACGCGGATCGTCCGGCGGCCCGTCCAGGGGCTCGGGATCGTGCAGCCGTTCGTGCTGCGGCGCGCGCCGGAGCCCCAGGACGGGCCGCCGGACGGCGGCGGCCGGTAGGGCGCGTCAGACCGGCTTGCTGATCTCCTCGCCGGGCGAGTCGGTGAGGCGCTGCAGGTAGTTCTGCTCGCCGAGGGCCTGGACGAGGCTGAGCTCGGTCTCCAGGTAGTCGATGTGGTACTCCTCGTCGGCGAGGATGTCCTCGAAGATCCGCGCGGACGTGACGTCGCCGCGCGAGCGCATCAGCTCGATGCCGGGGCGCAGCCGGGCGACCGCCTCCATCTCGATCTCCAGGTCCGCCTTGAGCTGCTCGACGACGGTCTGGCCGATCCGCAGGGTGCCGAGCTTCTGGTAGTTCGGCAGGCCCTCGAGGAACAGGATCCGGTCGGTGAGCCGCTCCGCGTGCCGCATCTCGTCGATCGACTCTTCGCGGGTGTGCTTCGCGATGCGCGTGAAGCCCCAGTTCTCCTGCATCTTGGAGTGCAGGAAGTACTGGTTGATCGCCGTCAGTTCCGCGGTGAGCTGGTCGTTCAGCAGCGCGATGATGTCCTTGTCGCCTTCCATGGGACCTCATGCTCGCACAGGGGGCGGCGGTGATCCCCGCAGCGGCGCGTCTCGCGGCGCGGGCCGGCGGGCCGTGCGGAAGGCGCCGCGGCGGCTCAGGCGGCGGCTTCGGCTCCGGCGACGGCCCCCGGCGGGACGAGCCGGTCCGCGGCGGCGGGCTCGGAGGGGCGGGAGAGGGTGCCGGACGGCGCCGCACCGGCGTCCGCGACAGCCGAGGCGGCCGGGGCGGCGTCGGGGACGGCGGCGAGCGGCGTCGGGCCGCCGGTCAGGGCGTCGGCGAGCTCCCCTGCGGTGCGGTACTCGCTGACCATGGCGTGCAGCCGCTTGGTGCAGGAGCCGCAGCCGGGCTTGAAGCCGCAGGCCGCCTTGACCTCCTTGGCGGTGCCGCAGCCGCCGCCGGCCAGGCAGCCGTGGACGTCGTCCTCCGTGATCGCGTTGCAGATGCAGACGTACATCCGGTTGGGGGACCTTCCCTGCGACTAGCCGGTACGAAAGCGCCTGACCTGGACCCTTAGGGCACCCTTATGAAGGTTAGGCTCCCCTAAGGTAACCCAGCGATGTCCGTTCTGGCCAGTGGTCTCCGAATCGGTGTGATTCAACCCTCAGAGGGAAGGGCTTCACCCGGTACGACGGGAGGGCGGGACAAGTGGCACAGGTGTGGCCGGGCGATGCATACCCCCTCGGAGCCCGGTTCGACGGCGCGGGCACGAACTTCGCCGTCTTCTCCGAGGCGGCCGAACGAGTGGAGCTGTGCCTGTTCGACGGGCCGGCGGGCGACGGTGAGGAGACGCGGCTGGCGCTGCCGGAGGTCGACGCGTTCGTATGGCACGGGTACCTGCCGGGGGTGATGCCGGGCCGGCGGTACGGGTTCAGGGTGCACGGCCCCTACGATCCGCAGCGCGGGCAGCGCTGCAACCCGGCGAAGCTGCTGCTCGACCCGTACGCGCAGGCGATCGAGGGGCGCATCGACTGGGACGAGTCGTGCTTCGGCTACCGGTTCGGCGACCCGTGGTCGCGCAACGACCTGGACTCGGCCGGGCACACGATGCGCTCGGTGGTCGTCAGCCCGTACTTCGACTGGGGCGACGACCGGCCGCCCCGGATCCCGTACCACGAGACGGTGATCTACGAGGCGCACGTCAAGGGCCTCACCGCCCGGCATCCGGACATCCCGCCCGCGCTGCGCGGCACCTACGCGGCCCTCGCCCACCCGGTGATCATCGACCATCTGAAGTCGATCGGGGTCACGGCGGTCGAGCTGATGCCGGTGCACCAGTTCGTCCACGACGACGCGCTGATCCAGCGGGGGCTGCGCAACTACTGGGGCTACAACACCATCGGGTTCTTCGCGCCGCACGGCGAGTACTCCTCGTCGGGGGAGCGCGGGGAGCAGGTGCTGGAGTTCAAGGCGATGGTGAAGGCGCTGCACGAGGCGGACATCGAGGTGATCCTCGACGTGGTCTACAACCACACCGCCGAGGGCAACCACCTCGGGCCGACGCTGTCGTTCCGGGGGATCGACAACGCCCAGTACTACCGGCTGACCGACGGCGACCAGCGCTACTACATGGACACCACGGGCACCGGGAACAGCCTGCTGATGCGCAGCCCGCACGTGCTGCAGCTGATCATGGACTCGCTGCGGTACTGGGTGACGGAGATGCACGTGGACGGGTTCCGGTTCGACCTGGCCGCGACGCTGGCCCGCGAGCTGCACGAGGTGGACCGGCTGTCGGCGTTCTTCGACCTCGTCCAGCAGGACCCGGTGGTGTCGCAGGTCAAGCTGATCGCCGAGCCGTGGGACGTGGGGGAGGGCGGCTACCAGGTCGGGAACTTCCCGCCGCTGTGGACGGAGTGGAACGGCCAGTACCGCGACACGGTGCGCGACTACTGGCGCGGGCAGCCGGGCGCGCTGCCCGACTTCGCGTCCCGGCTGACCGGGTCGTCCGACCTGTACGCCGACGACGGCCGCCGCCCGATCGCCTCGATCAACTTCGCGACCTGCCACGACGGGTTCACGCTGCACGACCTGGTGTCGTACAACGGCAAGCACAACGAGGCCAACGGCGAGGGCAACCGGGACGGCAGCGACGACAACCGCTCGTGGAACTGCGGCCACGAGGGCCCGGTCGACGACCTCGACGTCATCACGCTGCGGGAGCGGCAGAAGCGCAACTTCCTGACCACGCTGTTCCTGTCGCAGGGCGTCCCGATGCTGCTGCACGGCGACGAGCTGGGCCGCACCCAGCAGGGCAACAACAACGCCTACTGCCAGGACACCGAGATCTCCTGGGTCGACTGGACGGGCCTCCACGAGGACACGTTCTTCGACGAGCGCGGCCCGCTGCTCGACTTCGTCCGGCGGCTGTCGAAGCTGCGGACGGACCATCCGGTGTTCCGGCGCCGCCGGTTCTTCGTCGGCGACCGGCCGTCCGGGGACGACAGGACGGGCCGGGGCGGCGCCTCCGACCTGCCGGACCTGGTGTGGTTCACCCCGGGCGGCGAGGAGATGACCGGGAAGGACTGGTCCGCGGGGTTCAACAAGTCGCTGAACGTGTTCCTGAACGGGGAGGCGATCGGCGAGCCGGACCGGCGGGGCCGGCAGGTGCGGGACGACTCGTTCCTGCTGCTGTTCAGCGCCCATGACGGCGAGCTGGCGTTCGCGCTGCCGCCCGCCGCGTACGGGCAGATGTGGATCAAGGTGCTGGACACCGCCGATCCGCTGCTCGCCGAGGAGGAGTCGCCGGTCGTGAAGGCCGGGGAGTCCGTGAAGGTCGCGGCCCGCTCCGTGCAGGTGCTACGCCGTGTCTGACATGCCTCCCCCCGAGCACGACACCCCCCCTTCCGGCACCTACAGGCTCCAGCTCCGCGGCACTCCCGAGGACCACTTCGGGTTCGCCGAGGCCGCCGCGCTCGCCCCGTACCTGTCGGCTCTCGGCGTGTCGCACGTGTACCTCTCGCCGGTCCTGCGGGCCGCTCCCGGTTCCACGCACGGCTACGACGTGGTCGACCACTCCCGGCTGTCGGACGAGCTGGGCGGCGGTGAGGCGTTCGGCGCGATGGCGGAGCGGTTCCGCGCGCACGGGCTGCGGGTGCTGGTCGACATCGTCCCCAACCACATGGCCGTTCCGGTGCCGCCCGACCTGAACCTGCCGCTCAACGCGGTCCTGGCGGAGGGGCCGTCGTCGCCGTACGCGAAGTGGTTCGACGTGGACTGGGACGCGGGCGGCGGGCGGATCGTCCTGCCCGGCCAGGGCGAGCCGAACTACCGCCGGTTCTTCGACATCTCCGGGCTGATCGGGCTGCGGCAGGAGGAGCCGGAGGTCTTCGAGCGGACGCACGCGCTGCTGCTCGGCCTGGTCGGGCAGGGCCTGGTGGACGGCCTGCGCGTCGACCACCCGGACGGCCTGGCCGACCCGCGCGGGTACCTGCGCCGGCTGGCGGGCGCCGCGCCCGGCCGCTGGCTGCTCGTCGAGAAGATCACCGAGGGGGCGGAGCGGCTGCCCGCGGACTGGCCGTGCGCGGGCACGACGGGCTACGACTCGCTCGGGATGATCGGCGGCCTGTTCGTCGACCCGGCCGGTGAGGAGCCGCTCACCGAGCTCTACACGGCGCTGACGGGCGGCCCCGCGGCCTTCGAGGAGGTCGAGCACGACGCCCGCCTGCATGCCGCGACGCACGGGATGAAGCCGGAGATGGACCGGCTGATGCGCGTCCTCGGCCGCGTGGTGGGGAAGCTCGACGCGGACCTGGAGCGGGCCTTGCAGGCGCTGCTCGTGGCCATGCCCGTGTACCGCGCGTACGTCGTCCCTGGTGAGGACCCGCCGCCACAGGCCGTGGACGTCCTCAACGAGGCCGCGCAGAGAGCGCGCGGGCACCTGCCCGAGAAGCTGCATCCGGCGCTCGACACGGTGGTGGAGATGGCGCTCGGGCGAGGCGAGAACGCCGATCCAGAGTTCGTCGTGCGGTTCCAGCAGACGGCAGCGCCGCTGGCCGCAAAAGGCGTCGAGGACACCGCCTTCTACCGCTGGAACCGTATGGCCGCCCTCAACGAGGTGGGGGGCGACCCGGGGCGCTTCTCCGTCAGCCCCGCCGACTTCCACGCGCACTGCATCCGGCTTGCGCGGGACTGGCCGTCCACGATGACGACGCTGTCCACGCACGACACCAAGCGCCAGGAGGACGTGCGGGCGCGGCTGGCCGTCCTGTCGGAGCTGCCGGAGGAGTGGGCCGACGCGGTCCGCCGGTGGCGTTCCTGGTGGGGGCCCGCCGAGTCGCCGATGGAACCCGACCTGGAGTACCTGCTCTGGCAGACGCTCGCCGGCGCCTGGCCGATCACCCCCGACCGGCTGCACGAGTTCCTCGTCAAGGCGATGCGCGAGGCCAAGACCCGGACGTCCTGGGCCGAGCCGGACACCGCCTACGAGAACGCGGCGCTCGGGTACGCGCGGCGCGTCCTGGAGGACCCCGGCCTGGTCACCGACCTGACCGCGTTCGTGGCGCGGCTCGAGCCGTACGCGCGGGTGAACGGGCTCGGGCAGAAGCTCGTCCAGCTCGCGATGCCGGGCGTCCCCGACGTCTACCAGGGCTGCGAGCTGACCGGCCTGGCGCTCGTCGACCCCGACAACCGGCGGCCGGTCGACTACGGGCGGCGCCGCGAGCGGCTGCACCGGCTCGACACCGGCCGCCCGCCCAAGGACGTCGACGACGAGAAGCTCCTGGTCACGGCGCGGACGCTGCGGCTGCGCCGCACCCATCCGAAGTGGTTCGGGCCGTCGGCGGCTCATGAGCCGGTCCCGGTGGCGGGGCCCGCCGCCGATCACGTCGTCGCGTTCCGGCGGGGCGGCGCGGTCGCGCTCGCCACCCGGCTCCCCGCCGGCCTGGAGCGACGGGGCGGCTGGGCGGGGACGGAGGTGGACGTCGGCCGGCAGGGCTGGCGGGACGTCCTCACCGGCGCCACGCACTGGGGCCCGCTCCTGGACGCCGCCGAGGTGTTCGCACATCTGCCCGTCGCGCTGATCGTCCCCCGGGAGATCGACAGGTGAAGTCCCCCGAAGACCGGCCGATGAATCAGCGGTTCGAGGTCTGGGCCCCCAAGGCCCGGCGCGTCGATGTCGTCGTCGCAGGCGAGCGGCGTCCCATGGCGGAGGCGGAGGGACGCCCCGGCTGGTGGACGGCCGACGTGCCCGGCGCGGGCCACGGGACGGACTACGGGTTCGCGCTGGACGGCGCAGAAGACCCCCTGCCCGACCCGCGCTCCCCGTGGCAGCCGTCCGGCGTGCACGCTCTCAGCCGCGTCTACGAGCACGACCGGTTCGCCTGGACGGACGGGCATTGGCACGGACGCCCGCTTCCCGGCAGCGTCCTGTACGAGATGCACGTCGGCACGTTCACGCCCGAGGGGACGTTCGATGCCGCGATCGAGCGGCTGGACCATCTCGTCGCGCTCGGAATCGACACCGTCGAACTCCTGCCCGTCGCGTCCTTTCCCGGCCACCACGGATGGGGATACGACGGTGCTCTCCTATGGGCGCCCCACGAGCCCTATGGCGGCCCCGACGCGCTCAAGCGTTTCGTGGACGCCGCCCATGCGCGCGGCCTCGCCGTCGTCCTGGACGTCGTCTACAACCATCTCGGGCCCGACGGAAACCACCTGGGCGACTACGGCCCCTACTTCACCAGCGCCCACAGCACCCCGTGGGGCGACGCGGTCAACTACGACCAGGAGGGCTCGGACGAGGTCCGTGCCTTCGCCATAGAGAACGCGTTGATGTGGCTGCGGGATTACCACTTCGACGGGCTGCGCCTGGACGCCGTCCATGCCATCACCGACCACAGTGCCGTCCATCTGCTGGAGGAGATGGCGCAGGCGGTGTCGGCCCTGTCCGCGCAGTTGGGGCGGCATCTGTTCCTCATAGCGGAATCGGACCTGAACGATCCGCGCCTCGTCACCTCGCGGGAGGCGGGCGGATACGGGCTCGACGCCCAGTGGAGCGACGACTTCCACCACTGCCTGCACGCCGCGCTGACCGGCGAACGGCAGGGCTATTACTGCGACTTCGGCTCTCTGGAAACCCTCAAGAAAGCATTGACGAGGGTGTTCGTCCACGACGGAACGATGTCGACGTACCGCGGGCGCAGGCACGGCCGTCCCGTGGACGTGGAAAAGCTGCCCGCCCACCGGTTCCTCGGTTTTCTGCAGAACCACGACCAGGTCGGTAACAGGGGCGCAGGAGACCGTATAGGCGCCGTCCTGGCAGGGGCCGGGCTCCCTCCCGGGCTGCTCAAAGTCGGCGCGGCGCTGCTCGTCCTGGCGCCGTTCACACCGATGCTCTTCATGGGCGAGGAATGGGGCGCCTCCACCCCCTGGTGCTACTTCACCGACCACCAGGACCCGGAACTGGCGCGGGCCGTCAGCGAGGGCCGGCGCAGGGAGTTCTCCCGGCACGGCTGGACGGGCGAGGTCCCCGATCCACAGGCTGTGGATACCTTCCGCCGGTCCGTCCTCGACTGGGCCGAGCCCGCCGCCGAACCGCACGCGGACCTGCTGGAATGGCACCGGTCCCTGATCGCCCTGCGCCGCGCCCGGCCGGAGCTGAACGACCCGCGCCTGACCGCCGCGTCCGTCGTGACCAGCGAGTCCGCCGCCGACTGCGGTGTCCGGGCGGACGGCGACGGCGCGGCCGGCCGCTGGCTCGTCATGCGGCGCGGCGGCGTGCTCGTGGCGGCGAATCTCGGCGACGGGACCGTCCGGCTCCCACTCCCCGATGCCGGGGTCGGGGGAGGGGCCCGCCTGCTGCTCGCGTCAGATCCGGCAATCCGGATGGAAACCGGCGCCAACGGCGATTCCAAAATCCCGGTCGTGGTCCTCCCGGGCGCGTCGGCCGCCGTCTGCGGATGACCGTTCACGGCGGCGCGCCCGCCGCCCGGCGGACAAGGGCCCGAAGCGCGATGTCCGCCTAACTCCCGCTACCACCCGGAAAATGGGTGTTCGAGGATGTACTACGAGTGGCAAACCGCAGGTCAAGAGCGCGGCGGCACCCGGGAAACGTTCAAGAATGGTCATACGATCGGTTCATGACCTCAGTACTGCTCGCCGAGGACGACACGTCCATCTCCGAGCCTCTCGCCCGCGCGCTGCGTCGCGAGGGGTACACCGTCGAAGTCAGCCCGGACGGTCCGCAGGCGCTCGAGCGGGCGCTCGGGGGCGGCGTGGACCTCATTGTTCTCGACCTGGGCCTGCCCGAGCTGGACGGCCTGGAGGTGGCCCGCCGGGTCCGTGCCGAGGGGCATGGAGTGCCCATCCTGATCCTGACCGCCCGGGCCGACGAGGTCGACACCGTCGTCGGTCTCGACGCGGGCGCCGACGACTACGTCACCAAGCCGTTCCGCCTGGCCGAGCTGCTGGCCCGGGTCCGCGCGCTGCTGCGCCGCGGCAGCACCGAGACCCCGATCGTCCAGGGGGTGCGGATCGACGCCGAGTCGCGCCGCGCCTGGATGGGCGACCAGGAACTGCAGCTCACCACCAAGGAGTTCGACCTGCTGCGCGTCCTGGTCAGGGACGCCGGGAAGGTCGTGACCCGCGAACAGATCATGCGCGAGGTGTGGGACACCAACTGGTGGGGTTCCACGAAGACCCTCGACATGCACATCTCCTGGCTGCGCCGCAAGCTCGGCGACGACGCCGGCAGCCCCCGCTACATCACCACCGTGCGGGGCGTCGGCTTCCGGTTCGAACGCGGCGACTGACAGCCCCGTACCGGCCGCCATGGCCGCGCGGTCAGCCCCCGGGCCTTCCCGAGAGGCCCGGGGCGCCCCGCCCGGGCGTGGCCCCACCATAAGGAGCCCAGATGAGGCGCCGACTCCTCCTGTCGACGCTCGCGGTGGCGGTGGTCGCGATCCTGTTGCTCGGCATACCCCTCGCCTACGCCGCCCACAAGCTCATCTACGAAGAGGCCGGGCAGTCCCTCGACCGGGAGGCGTCCGCCATCGCCGGCGGGGTCGCCTACACCCTCGAATCGCGCCAGCCGGTCACCGGCGCCGCGATCGCGCGGGAGTACCCCGGCCGGTACATCGCGGTCACCCTGCCGGGCGGCGCCGCCGTCGAGGCGGGGCCGCGCCCCCGTCCGGGCGCGCGGCAGCTCACCGCGACCGCGGCCGGGCAGGGCGTGCGGGTGCGGATGTCGCGGCCCGCCTCCCAGCTGAAGGACCAGGAACTGCGGCTGCTGCTGTTCATCGGCAGCCTCGCGCTGCTCGGCGTCGCCGTCACCGTCGGCCTGGCGATGGTCCAGGCCCGCAAGCTGACGCTGCCGCTGCGCGACCTCGCCGAGACCGCCGACCGGCTCGGCACCGGCAACGCCCGGCCGCGCCGGCGCCGCTACGGCATCCCGGAGGTCGACCGGGTCGCCGAGGTGCTGGACCGCAGCGCCGTCCGCATCGCCGACCTGCTCGCCGCGAGCCGCGAGTTCGCCTCCGACGCCTCCCACCAGCTGCGCACCCCGCTGACCGCGCTGTCCATGCGGCTGGAGGAGATGATCGAGGCGGCCGACTACCCCGACGTCGTCCGCGAGGAGGGCGCCGCGGCCGTGGCGCAGGCCGAGCGGCTCGTCGCCGTCGTCGAGCAGCTGCTCGCCCGCGCCCGCCACGACCGCACGGGCGGCGCCGTCGCCTCCCCGATCGACGACATCATCCGCCAGCAGGTGGAGGAGTGGCGGCCGATCTTCCGGCGGGACGGCCGGGACGTGCGGATCGTCGGCGAGCAGGGCCTGGTCGGCATGACCAACCCGGAGGGGCTGTCGCAGATCGTCGCGACGCTCCTGGACAACTCGCTGATGCACGGCGCCGGGACCGTCACCATCCACACCAAGCCGGGCGCCAGCTCGGTGGTGGTGGAGGTCGGCGACGAGGGCGCCGGGATACCGCCGGAGCTGGAGCCGCGGATCTTCGAGCGGAGCGTCAGCGGCGGCCGCGGCACCGGCCTCGGCCTCTACCTGGCCCGCTCGCTGGCCGTGGTGGACGGCGGGCGGCTGGAGCTGCTCCAGTCCCGCCCGGCGGTGTTCGGGGTGTTCCTGCGCGAGGCGGCGGAGGCCCGGCTGGCCGGTGAACGCGTCGTCCTGGGGCCCGCCTAGAGGGGGCCGCCGCTCAGAGAGGCGGTGCCCGGGGCGGCCCGGAGAGCGCGCGAGGCCGGGAGAACGCCGTGCGAGATCAGGAGCCATGCGAGATCAGGAGCCGGGCGAGACCGGCAGAACGCCGTGCGAGGTCAGGAGAACTGGGCGTAGTCGCCCGCGGCGTCCTGGTCGAGCGGGTGCCCGAGCCGCCCCGCCGGGCCAGCCCCGCCGTGCCTGGCGTGCGGGCTGGTCGCGGCGTGCACGCCGGGCCCCTCGGGCAGTCCGGACGCCGGGTCGACGGGCGGGGCGCTCGCGGGCAGGAAGACCCACTTCTTGTACGACCAGAACCGGAACAGCGTGGCGACGCCGGTGCCGATCACCAGCGAGATGTTGTACGGGATCGGGCCCGTCAGCCCCAGCACGTAGTGCGTGAACCCGATGAACGCCTCGGTGATCACCAGGCCGACGCCGTTCAGCGCGAAGAACAGCACGTACTCGCGGCCGAGCCCGGTCCGGTCGCGGTGCCGGAACGTCCAGTAGCGGTTGGCGAGGTAGGCGAACGTCGTCGCGACGATGGTGGCGACGCCGTTGGAGGTCAGCGGGCCCATGCCGAGGCCGCTGTTCATCCCGTTGCCGATGCCGACCGTGATCACGAAGGCGACCGCGCCCACGCTGCCGAACTGGGCGAGCTCGCGCAGCAGGTGCGCGAAGCGCCGGTTGAGAGTGGCGACCAGGTTCACGAAGGGAACCGTCCTTCCGGACCTCGGCGGGTGGCGCCGCGGTCGTTGACGCGGCCGGTGCGGGGGCACAACGAGGATAGACGCCCCCGGCCCCGTGACGTCGGAACATGAACGTTCTGCGTTTTCCACGCGTTCCCTGCCCCGAGCCCGGAGGTCCACACCTGGTCCGACGTCCGGAACGGGGGAATTGTTCGGTTCCATGGGCCGATAGCCTTCTGACGTGAGCAATCCACCTCAGACACCGGTCGTCGGGATGGCGGGCGGCGGGCAGCTGGCCCGGATGACCCAGCAGGCCGCGATCGCCCTCGGCGTGCCGCTGCGCGTCCTCGCCGGATCGCCGGGCGAGTCGGCGGCGAAGGTCGTCGCGGACGTCCGGGTCGGCGACGACCGCTCCCTGGACGACCTGACGGCGTTCGCCAAGGGGTGCGACGTCGTGACGTTCGACCACGAGCACGTCCCCGGCCCCCACATCAGGGAACTGGAGGAGGCGGGGGTGCCGTGCCGGCCGGGCTCGGCGGCCCTCGCCCACGCCCAGGACAAGCTGGTCATGCGGGACAAGCTGTCGTCGTTCGGCGCGCCCTGCCCCCCGTACGCGCCCCTGCCCTCGGCCGACCCGGTGCCCGCCCTGGAGGCGTTCGGCCGGGACCACGGCTGGCCGGTGGTGCTGAAGGCGACCCGTGGCGGCTACGACGGCAAGGGCGTGTGGATCGCCGACAACCTCGGCGTCGGGACCGTCGAGCTGGTGGAGCGGCTGATCGGCGAGGGCGTCTCCCTGATGGTGGAGCAGTACGTTCCGTTCCGGCGGGAGCTCGCGGCGCTCGTCGCCCGCTCCCCGTACGGGCAGGGGGCCGCGTACCCGATCGTGGAGACCGTCCAGAAGGACGGCATCTGCGTCGAGGTGATCTCCCCGGCGCCGGGGCTGTCCGGCGAGCTGGCCGCCGAGGCGCAGAGCCTCGCGCTGCGGATCGCCGACGAGCTGGGCGTCGCGGGGCTGCTCGCGGTCGAGCTGTTCGAGACCGAGGCGCCGAAGACCGGGCGTCAGGGCAGCGGGCGCGGCCTGCTGGTGAACGAGCTGGCGATGCGCCCGCACAACTCCGGGCACTGGACGATCGAGGGCGCCCGCACGTCCCAGTTCGAGCAGCACCTGCGGGCCGTCTTGGACCTGCCGCTCGGCTCCACCGAGCCCACCGCCCCCTACACGGTGATGGCGAACGTCCTCGGCGGCGACGACCCGGACGTCTACTCCCGCTACATCCACGTGATGGCGCACGACCCGGGCGTCAAGGTGCACATGTACGGCAAGGAGTCCCGGCCGGGCCGCAAGATCGGCCATGTGACCGTGCTCGGGGACGACCTGCCCGAGCTGCGGGAGCGCGCCCGGCACGCGGCGGACTACCTGCGCTGGGGCACGGCGATGAAGGAACACGCATGAGCGAAGCGAACCGGGGGGCGTGGGGGTCGTCCCCCCACAGGAGGAACGCATGAGCCCGCTGGTGGGCGTGGTGATGGGGAGCGACTCCGACTGGCCGGTCATGAAGGCGGCGGGGGAGGCCCTGGAGGAGTTCGGCGTCCCCTACGAGGCCGACGTCGTGTCCGCGCACCGGATGCCGCACGACATGATCGCCTACGGCGAGCAGGCGGCCGGGCGCGGGCTCCGCGCGATCATCGCGGGCGCCGGCGGCGCCGCGCACCTGCCCGGCATGCTCGCGTCGGTGACGCCGCTGCCGGTGATCGGCGTGCCCGTCCCGCTGAAGTACCTCGACGGCATGGACTCGCTGCTGTCGATCGTGCAGATGCCCGCCGGGGTCCCGGTCGCGACGGTGGCGGTCGGCGCCGCCCGCAACGCGGGACTGCTGGCCGTCCGCATCCTCGCGGCGTCCGACGAGGCGCTCCAGGCGAAGATGAAGGACTTCCAGCAGTCGATGTACGACCAGGCCAAGGCGAAGGGCGAACGGCTCCGACAGAGCCTCTGACGGCCCTGCGAGGGGCGCGCGGCCCGGCGCCGGGGCTCACCCGGTGCCGGGCTCACACAGGGGCCACATCAGTGGGCCGGGGGCTTCAGTGCCGGCGGCTCCACTCGATGGCGGGGCAGCGGTCCATGACCACGTCGAGCCCGGCGTCCTGCGCGCGCCGGGCGGCCGCCTCGTCGATCACGCCGAGGGGCAGCCACACGGCCTTCGCGCCCGCCGCGATCGCCTCGTCCACGGCCGCGCCCGCGTGCTCGGAGCGCCGGTAGACGCCGACGACGTCCACGTCCGCCGCGTCCGGCACGTCGGCCAGGGACGCGTAGCCCCGCTCTCCCAGCACCGTGGCGCCCGACGGATGCACCGGGACGATCCGCTTGCCGCGCCGCTGCAGCAGCCGCGCCTGGTTGTGGACCTCCCGGGCCGGGTTGTCGCTCAGGCCCACGAACGCCCACGTCCTGGACTCGCTGAGCAGCCGGCTGATCACGTCCGGGTCGGCGTAGACATCACCCATGCCCGCGACAACACCCGCGGCGCCCCGATCGTTCCCGTTCAGGGGCGGCCGAGGGCCCGGTAGTTCCAGCCGGCGGCCCGCCAGCGCTCGGGGTCCAGGGCGTTGCGGCCGTCGACGATGTTGCGCTCCGCCACCGCCGCGGCGAGGTCCGCCGGGTCCATGTCGCGGAACTCCCGCCATTCGGTCAGCAGCAGCACGACGTGCGCGTCCTTGACCGCGCCCAGCGCCGACGACGCGAAGGCCAGCGACGGCTGCGCGCGGCGGGCGTTCTCCATCGCGCGCGGGTCGTAGACGGTCACCCGGCCGCCCTGCGCGCGGATCGACGCCGCGACGTCCAGCGCGGGCGAGTCGCGCACGTCGTCGGAGTTCGGCTTGAACGCCGCGCCGAGCACCCCGACCGTCCGGTCCGCGAACGAGCCGCCGAGCAGCTGGCGGGCGAGGTCCACCATCCGGATCCGGCGCCGGATGTTGATCTCGTCGACCTCGCGCAGGAACGTCAGCGCCTGGTCGGCGCCCAGCTCCCCGGCCCGCGCCATGAACGCGCGGATGTCCTTGGGCAGGCAGCCGCCGCCGAACCCGAGCCCGGGGCCGAGGAACCGGCCGCCGATCCGGTCGTCGTACGACAGCGCCTCCGACAGCTTGGTCACGTCCGCGTGCGCGGCCTCGCAGACCTCCGCCATCGCGTTGATGAACGAGATCTTGGTGGCCAGGAACGCGTTCGCCGACACCTTGACCAGCTCGGCGGTGGCGTAGTCGGCGGTGATGAACGGCGTCTCGTCGGCGATCATCGTCCGGTAGATCTCGCGCAGCACCTTCTCGGCGTGCTCGGCGGCGCCCTGCTCGGCGGGCAGCCCGGCGACGATCCGGTCCGGGTGCAGGGTGTCCTCGACGGCGAACCCCTCGCGCAGGAACTCGGGGTTCCACGCCAGGACGGCGTCGCCGCCCACCGGCGCCTCCCTCGCGACCGTCTCGGCCAGCCGCGCCGCCGTCCCCACCGGCACCGTCGACTTGCCGACGATCAGGCAGGGCCGGTGCAGCAGCGGCGCGAGCGCGCCGACCGCCGCGTCCACGTAGGCGAGGTCGGCGGCGTACTCGCCCGCCTTCTGCGGGGTCCCGACGCACAGGAAGTGGACGTCGCCGAACTCGGCGATCTCCTCGTAGGACGTGGTGAACCGCAGCCGCCCGCTCGCCAGGCCGCGGCGCAGCACGGGTTCGAGCCCGGGTTCGTAGAACGGCAGGTCACCGGCCGCGAGCCGGGCGATCTTGTCCTTGTCGGCGTCCAGGCCGAGCACCTCGAAGCCCAGGTCGGCCATGCAGGCCGCATGGGTGGTGCCGAGGTAACCGGTTCCGATGACCGTCAGCCGCTGGGTCAAGGCGGGCTCCTTCCGGTTCGCTGCCGCCGTCGTACGCCCTAGTCAACCTTCCCCGAAGTGCTGCCCGGTACCGGCGGGGGCGCAGTGGAGTCTACTGGCCGGTAGCATTTGCGGCATGAGCCATGACTTTCCCGCGTACGCGCCGTCGGAGGAGCAGGAGCTGCTGCGGGCGACGGTGCGTGAGCTGGCGGATGCCAAGATCGCGCCGTTCGCGGCGGA
>NZ_JBEPCJ010000066.1:4144-60190 GCF_040299565.1 Spirillospora sp. NPDC000708 | reverse complement strand
CATCGCGAAGCGACGCCGAAGGCGCCCTTGACTTTGGAGGGGCGGCCCCGTACGCAAGCGCCACCCCACCACCCGAACACCCCATCTCCCCATTCGCGAACCGTCTCGCGCCACCGCCAGAACACCCCCTCATTCCACCGCCAGAACACCCCTCGCAACTCACCGCCGGAACACCCCCTCTCGGCCCACCGCCGGAACGCCTCTCTCAGTTCACCGCCCGAACGCCATTTCACGTCACTCCGAATACTTCCGATGCAACTCTGCACACGCACGCATCGCTAGCGATCATCTCGCGCCAAGTAAAAGAGGAATAGCGATAACGGGTATCGCCTCGCCCTCAGAGGCGCCGCCCACGCACAACAGCCCACAAGATGCCCGCCGCCAGCCTGCGGATAAGCCTCGATACACCCTCAGAGCAGCTACCACCGCGCGTTGCGGAGCCAATTCGATCGGACGATTTCGTATTCGACTTCGCCGTGTTCGGTGCCAGGGATGGGATCGTCCCAATGCAGGTGGAAGGTGCGCACATGCGTCAGGCCCGCTTTTTCCATGACGCGGCGGGAGGCGGTGTTGACGGCCATCGTCTGGGCGATGATCCGCTGCACGCCGAGCTCGGTGAAGGCTTTGCGGATCAGTGCGCGGGACGCCTCGGTGGCGTAGCCGCGTCCCCAGTGGGCGACGCGGAGGCGGTAGCCGAGTTCGGCTTCGTAGGGTCCGCTGCCGTCGGGTCCGCGGCCTTCGACGGGGGTGAGGGCGAACCAGCCGGTGAAGTCGCCGGTGGCGCGTTCGTGGGCGGCCCATTGGCCGAGCGGGCCTTCGCTGTACTGGCGGAGGATCCGGGGCAGGACGTCGTTTTCGATCAGCGTCCGCGGGGTCGGTTTCCCGTTGGTGAGGAAGCGCATGACGCGGGGGTCGCCGTCGAGTTCGACGAGGTGGTCGGCGTCTTCGGTGGTGAAGTGGCGCAGCAGGAGCCGGTCGGTGGTGAGGAAGGTCCCCATGGCGACGAAGCCTAGGAGGACGGGGCGGGAAGGGGCTGGTTCGCGTAGCGTGCCCGCGTGGTGGTGATACCGGAGGTGTTCGCGCGGAGCACCGTCGAGCGCGAAGGGGAGGCGGGCACGGAGTGGCTCGCCGGGTTGCCGGGGATCGTGAAGGAACTCCTGGACCGCTGGGACTGCGTGCCGGACGGCGACGTCATGCACGGGGGCGTAGGGATCATCGTCCCGGTGCGGCGGGGCGGGGAGCCCGCCGTCGTGAAGGTGTCCTTCCCGCATCCCGGCAACGTCCATGAGCCGGACGCGTTCGCGGTGTGGGGCGGGCGCGGCGCGGTCCTGCTGCATGAGCGCGACGACGAGCGGTTCGCGATGCTGCTGGAGCGGGCCCGGACGGATTCCCTGGCGCAGGTCGAGGACGTCGACGAGATGGTGCGGGTCGCGGGACGCCTGAGCCGGCGGCTGGGCGTCCCGGCGCCGCCCGGCCTGCCCCGGCTGCGGGACCGGGCCGACGCGTGGGAGGAGCAACTGCGCAAGGACGCGCGGGAGCTGGTGCACGGCCTTCCCCCGCGCGTGCTGGACGCGGCGTTGGCGACGGTGCGGGAGCTGGGGCGCGCCCAGCCGGACACTCTCGTTCATGGCGACCTGCATGCGAGGAACATCCTGCGGGCCGACCGCGAGCCGTGGCTGGCGGTCGACCCGAAGGGGTACGCGGGGGACCGCGCCTACGACGCCGGTGCGCTGCTCAAGGCGCTCTTGCTGCGGCTCATCGAGGCCGATGACCTCGGCAAGGCCCTGCACCGCGCGATGGACGTGTTCGCGGAGGCCGCGGAGCTCGACCGGGGGCGTGTGCAGCGGTGGGCGCAGCTGCACGCCGTCCAAGGCGCGTTCTGGGCGCGCCGCCACGGATTCCGGGTGGCTCGCGGCGGCCTGGCGCTGGAGCAGATCACCGCCCTCGCGGACGGGCTGGCGGAGTCGCTGACGGAGTGACCGGGGCGGGTCACCGCTTGGGCGGCCAGCCGGAGAGCGGGAGCGGGCCGCGGCTGAGGACGCTGCGGATGGCGAAGGTGCTCCGCGCGTCGCGGACGGGGCCGATCGCGAGGATCTCATCGAGGAGCACCCGCTCGTAGGCGGCGAGGTCGGAGACGGCGACCTCGACGAGGAAGTCGGCCTCTCCGGAGACGACGTAGCAGGCGACGACGGCCGGGATGGCGGTGAGGGCCGCCTCGATCGTCCGGGACGTCTCGCGCGAGTGCTGGTCGACCTTCAGCGCGATGAAGACGGTGAGGCCGAGGCCGAGGCGGTCCCGGTCGAGTTCCGCGCGGTATCCGGCGATGACGCCGTCGTCCTCCAGCGCCTTGGTGCGGCGCAGGCAGGAGGAGGGGGAGAGGCGGACGGCCTCGGCGAGATCGACGTTGGCGGTGCGGCCGTGCTGCTGGAGTCGGTCGAGGATGGCGCGATCGATGCGGTCGTAACCCTGTTGCGGCATGCCGTGCAGCATATTGACTTCGCAGCGGCACGGCATTGCGCCATAGACGTCATACGAGCCACAACATGCCATCGCGTGCCGCGCGTTTCGGACGATGCTCCTGGCATGACTTCGAACCGGAACGATCTGTCCACGATGGGCGCCACGGCCCTGTACGTGGGGGCCCTGCTCGGCCCCAGCCTGCTGCTGCTGCCGGGTCTCGCCGCGCGTGCCGCCGGGCCCGCCTCCCTGCTGGCGTGGGCGGCCCTGCTGGTGCTGTCCGGCCTCATCGCGGTGGTGTTCAGCCGTCTCGGGACCACGGTGGGCTCGACGAGCGGTGTCGCGGGATACGCGGCCGCCGGGCTCGGGTCGCGTGCTGGGCGCGCGGCGGCCTGGTGCTTCCTCGGCGGGGTCGTCACGGGGGCGCCCGTGGTGTGCCTCATCGGCGGCGCGTACGTGGCGGAGCTGCTGCGGGCGGGGGACCGGACGGCGTTCCTGGCGGCCGGGGCCCTGCTGGCGCTGGTGCTGGCGATGCGCCTCGCCGGTGCGAGGACGGGTGTGCGGGTGCAGCTGGCGCTGGTCGGGCTGCTGGTGGCGCTGGTGGTGCTCGCCGTGGGCGGGGCTGCGCCGTCGGCACGCGCCGCGTACTGGCATCCGTTCGCCCCGCACGGGTGGGGGTCGATCGCGCGGGCGGCGTCGCCGTTGATGCTGGCGTTCGTCGGGTGGGAGGCGGCGGCTCCGCTGACGGCGCGGCTGCGGGATCCTCGGCGGCAGCTTCCGCGGGTCGTGGGCGCCGCGTTCGCCGTGACCGCCGTCCTGTACCTGGCGCTGGCGGCCGCCACGGTCGGGGTGCTCGGTCCGCGGGCGGGGAGTTCGGTGCCGCTGGCGGGCCTGCTGGAGGTCGCCGTCGGCGGGAGCGGGCGGGCGATCGCGGCGGCCGGCGCGGTCGTCCTGACGCTGGCGGCGACCAACGCCTACCTGACGGGTGCGACGGCGATGGCGTCCGCGCTGGCCGGGACGAGGCGAGGCCGGTCCGGCGGGACGTCTGCCGGGACGGCTGACGGGACGGGGCGGGGGCGGACGGCGGGGCTCGTCGCCGCGATCGCCGCGACCGGCGGGCTGCTGCTCGGTCTGGCGGGGAGCGGACTGGTCGGCACCGCGCAGTTCGTCGCCGTCCCGACGGCGCTGTTCCTCGTCGTCTACCTCGGGTGCATGGCGGCGGCGGTGCGGATCCTGAGCGGTCCGGTGCGGGTCGCGGCGGCGGTCGCGTGCGTCGCGGTCGTCCAGCTGCTGTTGTTCTCGGGGTGGGCGGCGCTGCTCGCCGCCGCCGTCGCGGTGACGGCGGCGGCGAGCGAGGGGGCCCGGCGTTCAGTCCTTCAGCAGCGGCGACGGCGCGGCGGACGCGTCATGGGCGACGGCGCGTGAGGCCCGCCGGCCGGTGCCGAGCGCGAGGAGCAGGGAGCCGGCGGTCAGCGCGACGCCGAACCAGACGACGCTGGTGACGCCGAGGTTGTCGGCGAGCTGGCCGCCGAAGAGCGCGCCGAGCGCGATGGAGGTGTTGTAGGCCATGGTGTTGAGCGACATCGCCGCCTCGAACGTCTCGGGGGCGGCGGCGAGGGTCATGTTGACCTGGGAGAGCTGGACGACGCCGAACGACAGCCCCCACAGCACCAGCGCGGCGATCGCGCCGGCCTTCGCGTCGCCGACGGCGAGCAGGAGCAGCAGGGACGCGACGAGGCCCGTGCAGCCGATGACGAAGCTGCCGCGCAGGCTCTTGTTCACGGTGTAGCCGGCGATGAAGTTCCCGGCGGCGCCGCCGATCCCGAAGATGATCAGCACGACGGTGATGAACAGGGGCGTCGCGGAGGTGTGGTCCTCCAGGAAGGGGCGGACGAACGTGTACGCCCCGAAGTGGCCGAGCACGAACAGCACGACGATGATCAGCACGGATCGCAGGGGGACGTTCCGGAGCGGCAGACCGAACACCTCGCGGACCGAGACCGCGTTGTCGGACGGCAGCGAAGGCACGATCGCGGCGACCAAAAGGAAGACCAGAAGGCTGAGGCCGGACCAGATGAGGAAGGTGGTCCGCCAGTCGGTGAGGTCCTCCAGGAGGGTGCCGAGGGGGATGCCGACGACCGTGGCGATCGAGATGCCGGACATGACGATCGCGGACGCGCGGCTGGCGTGCCGTTCCGGGACGAGGCGCATCGCCATGCTGACGCCGATGGCCCAGAACACTCCGCTGGCGAAGCCCATGACGAGCCGGGTCGCGAGGACGAGCGGGAAGTTCGGCGAGACGCCGGTGACGAGGTTCCCGACGGTGAGGACGGCCAGCAGCGCGGACAGCAGGACGCGCCGGTCGACGCGCCGGGTCCAGGCGACGATGAACGTGACGGCGAGGCCGGCGGAGACGCCGTAGAGGGTGACCATCAGCGCGGCGACGCCGACGGGGACGTCCAGGCTGGAGCTGAGCGGGGTGAGCAGGCCGACGGGCATCAGCTCGGTGGTGAGGAAGGTGAAGAGGCTGGCCGTGATCACGGCCACGCCCAGCCAGGCCCGCAGGAGCGAGTGCGGGCGCGCGGTGCGTGCGACCATCGCAGTGACCTTTCAACGTTGAAATGTTGAACGTTGAGGAAGGTAACCCGGTGATACCTTTGTGTCAAACAGTTCAACGTTGAGGAGTTTCTCGTGGGACGTGACGCCGTCGACCTCGTCCTGGAGCAGTGGGCCCGCGCGCGCCCTGACCTCGACGCGTCCCCGATGGGCGTGCTCGGCCGCCTGTCCCGGGTGGCGCGCATCGCCGAACGCGAGCTCAAGGCGCTGTTCAGCGAGTTCGGGCTGGAGCGCGGCGAGTTCGACGTCCTCGCCACCCTCCGGCGGGCGGGCGCGGACGGCGGCATGACGGCGGGCGACCTGGCCCGCTCGTCGATGGTGACGTCAGGGGCGGTGACCAACCGGCTCGACCGGCTCGTCGCCAAGGGCCACGTCACCCGCGACGTCGACCCCGCCAACCGGCGCAGCGTCATCGTCGCCCTCACGCCCGCCGGCCGCGACCTCATCGACCGCGCCGTGGTCGCGCACCTCGAGAACGAGCGGCGCATCCTCGCCGCGCTCGACCGGGACCAGCGGGACGGTCTCGCCGCGACCCTGCGCACGCTGCTGCTCAGCCTCGGCGACGAAGCCGGCGACGAGGCCGGCGGTGAGCCGGATGCCGCGGGCGGCGAGGCGCGGGGTGCCGCAGCCTCCGCCGACCCCGGCGCCGACCCCGGCGCCGACCCCGGTGCCGAGGCCCGCGACGAGGCGCGTGCCGCGGGCCGGTCCTAGGCGTTCAGCCAGGCGGCGATGTCGTCCAGCACGGCCGGGTCGACGTGCTGGGGGCGGTCGTAGCCGGCGGGCGTCGAGGGTCCGGTGCCCGGGAAGAACAGGTGGTCGTCGGCGGCGTGCACGCGGACGGTCACGCCGGGACGCCCCTCCAGGGCCGCCCGCCAGCGGGACAGGTCGTCCTCGACGGTGACCTGGTAGTCGCGCCCGCCTTGCAGGATCAGCATGGGCTTGCCGACCGCGAGGGCGGTCGCGACGGGGTCGTAGGAGCGCATGTCCAGCCAGTACGGCGCGGAGAGGCCGAACGGCAGGTCCGCCGCGGGATCCGCCGGGGACAGCGCCGGGTCCGCGACCCTGGCGGCCTGCCGGGTGATCGCCGCGACGGCGGCGTCCGCGTCCGGGCCCGGGTCCAGGGACGCGAGGTACCGTGTCACGCGGACGGCGGCCTCGTGCATCGGCTGCGCGTCCCCCGCCATGATCACCAGGCCGGCGACGGACGGCTCGGCGGTGGCGACGCGTGGGGCCGCCTTGCCGCCCATGCTGTGGCCGAGCACGAAGACGCGTTCGGCGTCCACGGCCGGATCGTCGCGGAGCAGGCGGACGGCCGCGACGGCGTGCGGGACGTACTCGTCCGCCATCGTGAAGGCGGGGTCGGCGGCCACTTCGGCGGGGTGGGCGCAGGTCGCCTTGTCGAAGCGCAGGACCGCGACGCCGCTGGTGGCGAGGCCCCAGGCGAGATCCTTGAGCGGCTTGTTGGGGCCGCTGGTCGCGTCGCGGTCGAACGGCCCGCCGCCGGCGAGCAGGACGGTGCCCGGATGCGGCCCGGTGCCCCGTGGGAGGGTGAGCGTCCCCGGGACGGCCAGCGGGCCGGAGCCGACGGTGACCTCGCGTTCCTCGAAGGCGGACGGGTCGGCGTAGGGCGGCGGGCTCCACGCCTCGGCACCGCCGGGCGCGAGCCGGAGGCCGTTCAGCAGGCCCGCGCCGTCCACGGACATGACGACGGTCAGCGCCCCGCGCTCGCAGGCGACCGGGACGCTCACCCGGGTCAGGTCCGTGCCGAGCGGCTCGGCCGCAGGGTCGCCGACGGAGGTCACCGCGCCGTGCCGCGCGATCTCCGCCGCCCACGCGGCGCCCACCGCACCGGTGGGCGCGACGGCCCGCAGCGGAGCGGCGAACAGCGCCTCGACCTCGGCGAACCGCCCGTCCCGCAGCGCCCGGGCGACCCCGGCGGCGATGGCTCCCGCGTCTCCCATGCCAACCCCTCTCAAGTTTGAGAAAGGTAACACGGATGAGATCGTAGGGCGATGGACACCCTGGAGCTGCTCGCCCACCCCGTCCGGCTGCGCGTCGTCCACGCGCTGCGCGGCGGCCGGCCGCTCAGCACGTCCGAGCTCCGCGAGCGGATCCCGGACGTCTCGAAGGCGACCGTCTACCGGCACATCGAGCTGCTGTTCGACGGCGGCGTCCTGGAGGTCGCCGAGGAGCGCCGGGTGCGCGGTGCGGTCGAGCGCCGCTACCGGCTCCGCCAGGAGCGCGCGGTGATCGACCCGGCCGCGCCGCTGTCCCGGGACGACCACCGGCGCGGGTTCGCGGCGGCGACCGCCGCCCTCATCGCCGCGTTCGGCGCCTACCTCGACCGCGACGGCAGCGACCCGGCCGCCGACCTGGTCGGATACCGGCAGCACGCCGTCTGGCTCAGCGAGGAGGAGTTGCTCGAACTGATCGCCGGGATGCGCGCCGCGATCGCCCCGCGGCTCGCGAACGGCCCGGCGCCCGGCCGCGCCCAGTACCTGCTGAGCCCCATCCTCTTCCCGATCGAACCCGCACCACCAGAACCCCCAGCAACGGAACCCCCGGCAACGGAACCCCCGGCAACGGAACCAACGTCGGCGGAACCCGCGTCGGCGGACCCCTCAGCAGCGGACCCCTCGGCGGCGGAGCCCCCGGCAGCGGATTCCGGACCCGCCTGACGGGCGGGGGGCTACTGCGGCGATCCCGCGTCGCGGGCCTCCTGCGGGTCCCGCGCGCCGAAGGCGTTCGAAGAGTCCGGTGCGTCGGGCGCCTCGGGTGCGTTGGGCAGGGCCGCTCCGCGAGGCACGGCAGTTGCGGTGGGCGCGTCGGGCGCGTCGGGTGCGTCCGGACTCGGCGGCCCGGGGATCCCCTGCTCGGGCCGCACACGGGTCCGGATCCAGGCCGGCAGCGACTTGCGCCGGGGCTCCGGCCCGTACCGGCCGCGCGGCGCCACCGCCATGATCGCCGCCGCGGCGGCCTCCGCGACCCGCTCCGACGACGCCAGACTGTCGGGGCCGTCCGGCGGTTCCGGCGCGGGCCGCAGCTCGCGGGGCCGCCCCACAATCTCGACCCCGCTCCGCCGCAGCGCGGCCACGTCCTCCTCCGCCCACGCCGCCACGAGGTCCCGCGCCGAGTCGGGGACGGCGACCGGGCCGCCGCGCTCGCCGCGCACGAGCAGGCCGTTCAGCAGGATCTCCTCGCGCAGCGCCCGGCACTCGAAGGTGCTCCAGCCCGAGTCCTCCAGCCGCCGGTTCAGCGCGACCATCAGCTCGGTCTCCTCGCTGGTCAGCCCGCCGTGGGTGCGGCGCGCCCGCACGTCGGCGGACGGCCGGCCGGAGCAGCCGCGCGCGCCGACGGCGGCGGCGAAGCGGCGCCACAGCAGGTCCGCCGGGGAACCGGGGTTGATCACGACGCGGACCCGGTCCGGGCCCACCGCGGCGGCCCACCGCCGGACCAGGCCGCCGAGCCCGAAGGCCCGCCACAGGTGCAGGTCGAGCTCCTCCTCGATCGCCTCCGGGCCGCGCTCGCGCTGCTCGACCAGCGCCGCGAAGTACTCCTCGATCGTGGAGTGCCGGCCGTTGCGGACGTGCTGCTGCCACAGCGACGGCAGCGACCGGTCCAGCCGCCGGGTGGTGATCACGATCTCGACGTCCGCGCCGTCGAACTCCGCGAGCAGCCGGGCCACCGCCGCCGACCGGATCACCGACAGCGCCTCGGCGGAGATCAGCACGGTGTCCGGCCAGGCGCGGACCTTCTCCATCAGCCGCAGCCACTTGTCGCGCTCTCCGGCGGCGTCGTCGGCCGAGACCCACGGGTACTCGTCGCCGAGGAGCCCCCGCGTCGCGCGCTCGTGGTTCTCGATCGCGTCCGGGAGGACCTCCCTGATCGAGTCCGGGTAGAGGATGCCCGCCTCCCGCGCGAGCGGTTCCGCGATGTGGCCGAGCACGTCCTGCAGGTAGGTGGTGCCCGACTTCTGCTGCCCGATGTGCAGGATGACCTTCGCTGCCATGGACCCGCCCCTTCCCCGAACCCGAGAGTGCTGAGAACCTGGCGTTTTCCCTGGTCATCGCACCATAGGCGGGTTCGGGGCGGGGGTAGAAGGCGGGCGGGCGAAGGTTAGCGCAGGGTTAACGCGCTCTTCCCCGTTCACCCAGCCTTCTTTCAGGCTTCGGTCAGGGTCCTCGTCCAGGCGTCCACGGAGACGACGTCGGCCTGGCGGGGGAAGACCTTCTCAGTGAGGACGCGGTGGACCTCGGGGTCGAGGTCGGCGCAGCCGTCGGCGAGGACGGTGAGCTGGAAGTCGAGGTCGGCGGCCTGCCGCAGGGTGGACAGGACGACGCCGCTCGTCGCGATCCCCGCCAGCACGAGGTGGTCGATGCCGCGCGAGCGCAGGACGAGGTCCAGGTCGCTGCCCGCGAACGCGCTCGCCCGCTTCTTGGTGATCACCGGCTCGTCGGGCCGCGGGCCGAGGTCGGGGTGGATCGCGGCGTTCGGGTCGGACGGGGTGAAGGCGCCGTCCGGCAGCGCCCCGAACGCCTTGTTGCGGGGGTTCTTGTCGGGGTGGCCCTCGCGGAAGCCGACGACGACGTGCAGCACGGGCACACCGGCCTTGCGCGCGGCGTCCACGGCGCCGACCACGCGCGGCAGGTAGGCGTCGTCCTCGACGCGCCCGACCATCCCGTTCTGCAGGTCCATCGCGAGCAGGGCGGTGTTCGTCATGACTGTCCAATCTCTCGGGAGGCGGGGCCGATGCGGCCCAGCGAGCGGTCCACCACCGTCACCAGCAGGAACGCGACGGAGATGGCGAGCATGAACCAGGCCAGGTGGTGCATCCCGGGGGTGCCGGCGCGCTGCCCGAAGAACGCGCCGTCGGCCGCGGACGCGACGATCGCGCCGAGGTAGCCGAAGGTGCGCAGCAGCCCGGCGGACGACGCCAGCCGCTCCGGGTCGGCCTGGTGGTAGACGGCGTTCTGGAGGGCGAGGCTGTTCAGCCCCTGCGGGACGCCGACGACGACCGCCACGGCCACGATCAGCCAGATCGGGCTGGCGGAGTGCAGCACCAGCAGCAGCGCGCACGCGGCGACCTGCCCGACGGCGCCCGCGAGGAGCTTCCCGCGGATCTCCGCGCGCCGTCCCGTGAGGGTGGAGACGATGATCGCGGTGCCGAAGAGCGGGAGCTGCGCGAGGCCCGTCTGGGACGCCGACAGGCCGCGTCCCTCCTCCAGCCATTGCGTGTAGCCGTAGAGGAACGCGTACGTGACGATGTAGGCGAGGAGCGCGCGCCCGTAGGTGATGAGCAGCGGCTTATTGCCGCCGAGGATGCGCAGGTCGATGAACGGTGCCTCCACCCGCAGCTCGCGGACGGCGAAGGCCGCCGCCGCCACGGCCACGACACCCAGCAGGTACAGGTGCCCTATGGCGGGCTCCATCAGGAACACCAGCAGCGAGATGAGCATGACGGCGAAGAGGCCCATGCCCGTCAGGTCCAGGCCCGCCAGGCGGCGCTCGCCGCGGGCGCGTTCAGGCAGCGGCGTCCTGGGCAGGCGCAGCAGGCCCAGCGCGATCCCGGCCAGCGCCAGCGGGATGTTGAGCGCGAGCGTGGTGCGCCATCCGCCGAGGCCGATCAGCAGCCCGCCGAGGGACGGCCCGATGACCGCGATGGTCTGCGTGGTCACCGCGAGCGCTGTGAGGACGCCGGCGGGGCTGTCGTGCCCGGTCCGCCGCGCCTCGCTCCGGATCAGCGACATCGCCGCCGGATAGCCGGCGCACGTCCCGAACCCGAGCAGCACCCGCGCCCCGATGAGCACCCACAGGTTCGGCGCGAGCACGCCGACCACGCCCGCGAGGCCGGTCAGCGCCGTCCCGGCGAGGAACAGCCGGCGCGGCCCGAACAGGTCGATCAGCCGCCCGACCACCGGCTGCCCGATCGCCGTCGCCAGGTACAGCGCGGAGATCAGCCAGGCGGTGCGGGACGGTGGCGCTCCGAACGCGGCGCCGATCGGCACCAGCGCGACCGAGATGATCGACGAGTTCACCGGGTTCAGGACGCTGCCGAGCATCATCGGCGCCAGGAGCCGCCGGTCGAACCCGTCCGGCGGGCCGTCCCGCCCGGGGCGGCGCCGGCGCAGCGAGCCCGTGACCCGGGTGAGCACCGAGGTCATCGGCCTCGCCGTCCCCGCGGCGCGGTCCCTTCCCGTCCTCGTTCCGTTCCGCCCGTTTCGTCCATGCCTTCCACAGTAGGTTCATCAGGCTGAGCTGTCCAGTTGAAACTGAACAAATGGAGCTGAGCAGGCCGGGCTGGCTGAATCGCGCGGTGTTGCCGGCGTGCGCGCCGCTCGGGGGGCAGCTCCGGCGTGCGCGGTCGCTCGGGGCAGGCCGGGCGTGCGCGCTGCTCAGGGCAGGCCGTTTCAGGGCAGGCGTGAACGCCTGATCGGCTTCCGCCGACGGGCCGGACGGGCCGGACGGGGCGTCCTCAGTAGACGAGCGCCTGCACGTCCGGTGCGGTGATCTCCTCGACGAACGTCGGGGCGCCGGCGATCCGGACGCCCGGCAGGACGTCGTCCGGGCCGATGCCCCGGCGCGCCGCGCACTGCGTGCACAGCGTGACGCGTCCGGCGGCGAGGATCACGGCGAGCAGGTCGTCCAGCGGCGTCGCGTGCTCCAGTTCGAAGCCCGCGGCGCGGCCCGGCAGGGCGAACCACGCGGACTCGCCCGTCAGCCACAGCGAGATCGCCACGCCGCTGGCCGCGGCGGCCGCCGCTACCGTGAACGCCTGGTTGCAGCGCTCCGGCGCGTCGGCCCCCGCCGTCACCTTGATAACCAGAGGTCTCGCCATAGCCGCACTCTAGTCCCGCGAGCCCGCGTAGCATCGTGCGGCGTGAGCGGCATGGTGAACGCGGGTGTCCTGGTCCTCGCTCTCGCGCTGGTGGCGGTGGCGGCCGTCCTGCTGGTGGTGCGGCTCGGGCGGCTGAAGTGACCGCTACGCTCGGTGCCCATGGAGTTTGAGCTGCACCCCGACCTTGAGCCGCTGAAGTTCCTCCTGGGCACGTGGGAGGGCGCCGGCGTCGGCGGCTATCCCACGATCGAGGGCTTCAACTTCGGGCAGGAGATCTCCTTCACCCACATCGGCAAGCCGTTCCTCGTCTACGCCAGCCGCAGCTGGCTGATCGAGCCGGACGGCACGCTGGGCCGTCCGCTGGCCGTGGAGACCGGCTACTGGCGTCCGCGGCCGAACCACGAGGTCGAGGTCACGCTCGCCCACCCCACCGGCATCGTCGAGATCTACGTGGGCAACGTCGCCTTCAACCGCGTCGAGCTCCAGACCGACGTGGTGGCGCGGACCGAGTCGGCCAAGGAGGTCACCGGGGGCTCGCGCCTGTACGGCCTCATCGGCGAGGACCTCGGCTGGGCCTACGACATGGCCGCCATGGGGCAGCCGCTCCAGTCGCACCTTTCGGCGCAGCTGAAGCGCGTCGGCTGACGGCCCGGACCGCGCGTCGCCGGGGCCGGTGCCGGTGCCGGCGCCCGTGCCGGCGGGCACGAGAGGCCCGGGCACGGGAACGGGCGGGCATGCGAACGGGCCCGGAGACGCTCCGGGCCCGGACATGGAACGATCCCCGGACCTTCCCGCGGGTGCGGGGCGATGGACAGGACTGGTCCATCGGTCCGGGGATCGGGTAACTGCCTGGTATTCGCCGGTCACCGTCGCGACCGGTGGCCACCGCCCGAGGGCGGCGGCGCCGAGGCGGAACGGCGACTAGCGGACAGCCACCTCGCGAGTCCCAGAATCAACCATTTCTTGGACCACCTCCTTTCGCGCGTACCCCGCACGCTATGCGAGCCCCCGGCATGGAGGCAAACGAGTTTTCGGCGACCCCGTCCGGCATACACTCGGGGCATGGTCGAGTCGTGGCAGGAGGAGCTGCGGGCCAAGGGGTACCGGGTCACCCCCCAGCGCCAGCTGGTGCTCGAGGCCGTCACCAACCTCGAACACGGGACACCCGAGGACATCTGTACCGAGGTGCAGCGCACCGCCCGCGGCGTGAACATCTCCACCGTCTACCGGACGCTGGAGCTGCTTGAGGAGCTGGGGCTCGTCAAGCACGCCCACCTGGGCCACGGACCGCCGAACTACCACCTCGCCGCCGAGGCCGAGCACATCCACCTGGTGTGCCGCGGCTGCCACACCGTGCAGGACGTCGCCCCGAAGGCCGCCGCCGGTCTCGCGGACCTGCTGGAGCACGATTTCGGGTTCGAGACGGACGTGCACCACCTCACGGTCTACGGGCGGTGCAAGGACTGCCGCGCGACATAGTCTGGCTCCATGGAGAGCCCGCTGCTGCAGTCGCCCGGAGCCGTCGCCGCCGATGAGCCCGACCAGGAAGTCGCCGCGCACTACGGGGAGCCGTCGCAGGAGCAACGCGCGCTCGAACGCGGCACGGCGTTCGTTGATCGCGGCGACCGCGGCGTGGTGCGGGTCTCCGGGCCGGACCGCCTGAGCTGGCTGCACAGCCTGCTGAGCCAGCATCTGGACGCTTTGAAGCCGTTCGAGCCGACCGAGGCGCTGCTGCTCAGCCCGCAGGGCCACATCGAGCACCACATGTTCCTGATCGACGACGGCGAGGCCGTGTGGGCGCACGTCGAGCCGGGCCGGGCGCCCGCGCTCGCGGAGTTCCTCGACCGGATGCGGTTCATGCTGCGCGTCGAGGTCGCGGACGTGTCGGACGAGTACGCGGTGATCACCGGGCCGGAGGGCGGCGGTCTCGCCTGGCCCGACGTCGCCGGGACGTTCACCCGGATCGTCCCGAGGTCGGACGGCTTCCCGGACGGCCTGCGCCCCGCCGGGATCTGGGCGTACGAGGCGCTGCGGATCGCCGAGCGGCGCCCCCGGTTCGGCCTCGACACCGACCACCGGACGATCCCGCACGAGGTCGGGTACGTCGAGACGGCCGTCCACCTGAACAAGGGCTGCTACCGGGGCCAGGAGACGGTCGCGCGCGTCCACAACCTGGGGCGCCCGCCCCGCCGCCTGGTGTTCCTGCACCTGGACGGCAGCGTCGACCGCCTGCCCGCGCACGGCGACCCGGTCGAGGTCCCCGGCGGGCGGACGATCGGGTTCGTCGGGTCCGCTGCGCGCCACCACGAGCTGGGGCCGATCGCGCTGGCGCTGGTCAAGCGGAACGTGCCCGTCGACGCGGAGCTGCTGGCGGGCGGCGTGGCCGCGGCGCAGGAGGTCGTGGTGTCGCCGGACACCGGGGCCAACGCGCAGATCGATCTCCGGAGGCGGCCCGCAAATCGCGGGTAAAGCGGCGACCCGCGGGGCAATATCGTCTGATATAGACGATTTCTGACCGGCCACCGCCCGGGGAAGGTGGATTCCTACCGATGGTCGCGAACCTGGGGAGAGAGAAGCCGCCGGCCGCGCGCAGGGGCACCCGCCGCCGCCGTCCCCGCCGGGAGTCCGCGCTGGTGTGGTGGGCCCTGTTCGCGGTGGTCGCCGGTGCCGCCTGGTACCTGCACTCGTGGCGGGTCGCGCTGCTCGGACTCCTCGGCTGGTGCCTGTACGAGTTCCTGCTCGTCCCGACGCTGTGCCGGGTGCTGACGCGTCAGGGAGCCCCCTGCATCGAGCGCGCGCGCGGACGGCTGTTCGCGTGCTCGTCCAGCCACCAGCACGTGAAGAACGACGCGCTGTGGAGGCTCATCGGGATGCGCAACCCGTCCCGCAGGAAGCCCGACCCGGAGGAGGCGGACGGCGGCACCGGCGTGGTCGTGCACTCCGCCAGCGTGCGCGGACGGCTCGCCCCGGCGGACCGGGCCCTGATCCTGCTCGCGGGCGCCGGAACCATCATCACGCTCGTCGGGATGGTCTACGGCTTCGGCTGACCCCGGACGCCGTTTCCCGGCGTCAGGCACGCCGTTCCGGGGCGCCGGGGCGCCGATCGGGGCCGCCGGGGGCGTTCTGGCGTTCCGGGGGCGTCGGCGCCGCGGGTCAGATGTCGACGACGAGGGTGATCGGGCCGTCGTTCACCAGCGAGACGGCCATGTCGGCGCCGAAGACGCCCGTCTCCACCTTGGCGCCCAGCGTCCGGAGCTCCTGGACCACCGCGTCCACCAGCGGCTCCGCGACCGGGCCCGGCGCGGCCGCCGTCCAGGTCGGGCGTCGGCCCTTCCGCGCGTCTCCGTACAGTGTGAACTGGCTCACGACGAGCAGCGGCGCGTTCAAATCCGAGCACGACTTCTCGTCCTTGAGGATGCGCAGGCCCCACAGCTTGGACGCCAGTTTCCGGGCCTTCGCCTCGTCGTCGTCGTGCGTCACCCCCACCAGGACCATCAGTCCCGGCCCGTCGATCTGGCCCACGACGCGCCCCTCCACGGACACGCTCGCCTGACTCACCCTCTGGACTACGGCACGCATGACCATGCATTCTGCCGCCTATGGGAGCAACGACGCTCATCACGGTGGCGCCCACGGGCGCGGAGTCCGCCAAGGCGGACGTCCCCGCCCTGCCCGTCACCCTGGATGAACTGGTCCAGACGGCCAAGGAATGCGAGGCGGCCGGCGCGGCCGTCATCCACGTGCACATCCGCGACGACGACGCGCGGCCCACCCTCGACCCGTCCCGGCTGCGGGACACGGTCGCGGCGCTGAGGGAGAGCACGGGACTGATCGTCCAACTGTCCACAGGGGGCGCCGTCACCGACCCCTATGAGGACCGCCTCCGCGTCCTGGACGCGGAACCGGACATGTGCTCGCTCACCTGCGGCACGGTCAACTTCGGCGACGACGTCTTCATGAACCCGTGGCCGTTCATGGTGGAGCTGTACCAGCGCACGCAGGAACTGGAGGTCGTGCCCGAGTTCGAGCTGTTCGACCTCGGACAGGTGGCGGCCCTGAACCGCCTCCTGGACAAGCACGGACTGCCGTACGGCGGCCATGTGCACTGCGACCTCGTCATGGGCGTCCCCGGTGGGATGCCCGGGGACGCGCGCTCGCTGGTCGCGGCCGTGGAGGCGCTCCCCGAAGGGGCGACATGGTCGGCCACCGGCATCGGCCGGACGTCCCTGCCCGTCATGTTCGCCGCACTGTCGGCCGGCGGGCACCTGCGGGTCGGCATGGAGGACACCGTCACCTTCGCCAAGGGGCAGCCGGTGACCGCCAACGTCCAACTCGTGGAGCGCGCCGCGTCCGCCGCCGCGCTGGCGCAGCGGCCCGCGATGCCCGTCGCCGACGCCCGCGCCCTCCTGGCCGTCAAACGCCGCTGACCTGCGCGGACACCGTCCGTCCCGCCGAATACCGGCGGGGGCGGCGCTGGACGGTTATCCACAGAACACAGTTCGGATTCACTTCGGTGCGGTGGGTAACCACCATGGTGACACGCGGGCTCGGGCGGCCCGCGTTCACCGACGACAGGGGGCGCAGTGCAGATCAATCCCGTACTCGTGGAGGTCGAGCGGTCCGGGTTCGTGGAGTCGCGGCACCGCGGCGCCGCGATCGGCCTCGACACCGGCGGCGAACCGGCGGTGCGCGCGGGCGCGCCGGAGGAGCCGATCTTCCCGCGCTCGGCGAACAAGCCGATGCAGGCCGTCGCGATGCTCCGGTCCGGGCTCGACCTCGACGGCGAGCTGCTCGCCCTCGCCGCCGGCAGCCACTCCGGCGAGGACTTCCACGTCGAGGGCGTGGAGAAGATCCTCGCCGGAGCCGGCCTCGGTACCGCCGACCTGCGCTGCCCCGAGCAGTGGCCGCTGGACCCCGAGACCCAGCAGGAGGTCGCGCGGACGGGCGGCGGCCCGTCCCGGATGCGGATGAACTGCTCCGGCAAGCACGCCGCCATGCTCGCGACCTGCGTCGCCGCCGGATGGCCCACCGAGGGCTACCTCGACCACGGCCACCCGCTCCAGCTCGCGGTCCGCGCCGTCGTCGAGGAACTCGCGGAGGAGCCCGTCGGTGCCGTCGGCGTGGACGGCTGCGGTGCACCGCTGTTCGCCGTGTCCGTGGCGGGCGTCGCCCGCGCGTTCCGTGCCCTGGTCCTCGCCGGCCCCGGCACCCCCGAGCGCCGCGTCGCCGACGCGATGCGCGCGCACCCGCAGTGGACGTCCGGGACGCGCCGCGAGGAGCGCCTGCTCATGGACGCCGTCCCGGGCCTGCTCGTCAAGTGCGGCGCCGAGGGCGTGGACGCGTTCGCCTTCACCGACGGCCGCGCCGGAGCCGTCAAGATCGACGACGGCGCCATGCGGGCCCGCACACCGGTGACCGTCGCCCTGGTCCGCGCCCTGGGCATCGACCAGGACGCTCCGAGCGCCCTGGACGACCTGGCGACCGTCCCCCTCCACGGCGGCGAAGCGCAGGTAGGAGCCATCCGCCCAGCCCCCGAAGTCTTCACTCAACCACCCACGTAACCCGGCTCCACCGCTCACGCACCCCCGGCTCCACCACTCACGTAACCCCGGCCTCACCGCCGACGTAACCCCGAGCCCACCGCTCAGGTGACCCCAGCCACGCCGACCCGTGGCACTGCCCAGCGTGGCCGTACGGCGTGCGAGGAACGCGGGCCGTGTCCCCCTGCGTGGGTGTGCCAGCAGCCTGCCGGCGCGGGGTCGAGAACCAGCCGATGCATGGGCTGGGAGCCCGTCAGCGCGTGGGCTGGGAGTTTGCCTGGGTGTGCTCGGAGCCTGCTGGTATGGGGCCGGGGGCCTGCCGATGCGAGGGCCGAGAGCCCGTCCGTGCCGGGGGTGGGAGCCTGCCGGTGTGGTGGTGGGGAGCTTGTGTGGGTGTGCTCGGAGCCTGTTGGTGTGGGGACCGGGAGCCTGCTGGTGCAGGGGCGGGGAGCCTGTCGGTGTAGCGCGGCGAGGCTGGCGGTGTGCGGTCGGGCGCTTGCCGGTGTGGTGGTGGGGAGCCTGTTGGTGTGGGGATCGGGAGCCTGCTGGTGCAGGGGCGGGGAGCCTGTCGATGTGGAGCGGGGAGGCTGCTGGTGCGGGGGCAGGGAGCCCGTAGGCCCGGGAGGCTGCCGGTGTGGGGAGCTGGGAGTTGCGGGCGTGGGGGGCTGGGAGTTGGCGGGGGTGGCGACTGGGGGCTGGGGTGGGCGAGGGTGGATAGGGGGCGAAAGGGGGGTGGAAAGGGGGAGGCCCCGGCGGGTGGGCCGGGGCCTGGATGGGGCTGGGGGTGTGGTCAGGTGTTGCGCTTGGGGCGCTTCAGGGAGTCGACCTCGTTCTTCAGGGCCTGCCGATCCTTGACGATCTTGGCGCGCTCCTTGAGCGTCTTGTTGGCCAGGCCCGGTCCGGTCTGGACACGGGGCTCGCGGCCCGGCTGCGGGTTCTCGTACAGGAACTCCTCCTCCTGCTCGGAGGTCGGCGGGTAGCTGTGCGAGAACATGCCGGGACGGTAGTAGTACAGCCCGCCCTGCTCCATGCCGCGATGGTTCGTCTGGTCGTTGCGGCGCTCCGGATGGACCTTCCGGGACGACGCGCTGATCGTGACGTAGAGCCAGGCCAACAGCGCCACCGTGCCGATCAGGGGAATGATCCAGGCCCAGAAGATCGGTCCGATGGGATCGGTGTTGGCGTAGACCATGGCGAGCATCCCGTCCACCTCCCGATGGTCGGCCGTTGCGACGCCTAGGGGTGTGTCCGCTAATTCGCCGCATTAACCTCAGGTGCTGGTATCGGTACCGTCGAGCCGAGCGTCCGGTTGCGTCCGGCGGGCAGGCCGGGGACGGCGAGCGCCCCGCAGACCGCCAGCACGGCGATCATCGGAACGGTCCAGCCGCCGGTGGCGTCGTGCAGCGCGCCGATGACGAGGGGACCGAGGGCCGCGATCACGTAGCCGACGCCCTGTGCCATGCCGGACAGCTGCGCGGCGACCCCGGCGTCATGCGCGCGCAGGCCGATGAACGACAGCGCGGTGGCGAACCCGAGGCCCTGGCCGATGCCGAGGACGATCGCCCACAGCCACACCGTGGCGATCGGCGCCCAGGCGATCCCGGCGAAGCCGACCACGCACAGCGAGCACGTCAGCGTCACCAGCGGGCGCTGGTCGCGCATCCGGCGCTCCAGCAGCGGCACGCCCAGCGAGCCGACCGCCTGGATCGCCGCGGTCAGGGCCAGGACGTAGCCGGCGGCGGTGTCGGTCATCCCGCGGTCCTGGCAGATCGTCGGCAGCCAGCCGAGCACCACGTACGCCAGCAGCGACTGGAGGCCCATGAAGACCGTGACCTGCCAGGCCAGACCCGTGCGCCACACCAGCGCCGCGGAGGCGCGGGAGGGGGGCGCGGACGGCGCCGACCGCGCGGCGCGGGAGGCCCGCACCGCCTTCGGCAGCCAGATCAGGCCCGCGATCGCGGCGGGCACCGCCAGCAGCCCGAGCGGCAGCCGCCACGAGGAGCCGAACGCGTCCTCGACCGGCACGGCCAGCCCGGACGAGATCGACGCGCCGCCGCTGACGGCGAGCGTGTACACCGCGGTGACGGTGGTGATCGAGTCCGGGTGGTCGCGCTTGATGATGGCGGGCATCGCGATGTTGCCGACGCTGATCGCGATGCCCGCGACCAGCGACCCGGCGAACAGCGGGAAGGGGGCGTCCACGAGCCGCAGCAGCAGCCCGGCGATCAGCAGGCCCATCGCGATGACCAGCAGCGTCTCGCTGCGCGGGGGCCGCCGCAGGAAGGGGGCGACCAGGCCGTAGGAGCCGAAGAACACCAGCGGCAGCGTGGTGAGCGCGCCCGCCGCCGTCCCGGACAGGTGGAAGGCGTCCTGGATCTCGGTCAGCACCGGCCCGACCGCGGAGATCGCCGGGCGTAGGTTGACCGCGACCAGGACGATCAGCAGCACCGATCCGAGCAGTCCGGTCCGCCGCGCCGTCACCGGTCCTCCTCGCGGCCGAGGAGGGCGTCCAGCACGGCGAGGGTCGGTTCGACGACCTCGGCGGCGGCCCGCGCGGCCGCGTCCGGGTCGGACGCGGCGATCGCGTCGAGCACGGCCCGGTGCCTGGCCGGGCCGGCCTCCGGGATCTCGTGGTCGAGCCGGACGGCGCGCATCGCCTCGCCGAGCCGGACGATGAAGAACCGCATCGCCTCGATGAGCACCGGGTTGCCGCTGGCCTCGGCGACGCCGAGGTGGAAGCGGGCGTCCGCGGCGCCGAACTCGGCGGCGCCGTGCTCGTCCGCGCCGGTGGCCTCGTCGCGGGCGCGCAGCAATTCCTCGAGCCGCTCCAGGTCGGCGGGGGTGCGCCGCCGCGCGGCCAGCCGCGCCGCCTGGACGTCGTAGGCGAGCTGCACCTCGAAGACGTCCCGGACCGACGCGTGCGCGACCCCGCCGAGCAGCGGGCGCGGGTCCGCGCTGCTGCGCACGTAGGTGCCGTCGCCGCGCCGCACCTCCAGCACGCCGCAGTGCGACAGCGCGCGGATCGCCTCGCGGACGGCGGGCCGACTCACGCCGAGCTGCGCGGCGAGGTCCAGCTCGCCGGGGATGCGCTCGCCCACCGGCCAGGAGCCGCCGCTGACCTGCCGCTGGAGCTGGTCGAGCACGGCGTCGACGGTCGACCCGCTCGGGACGGGACTCAGCGCCACCATGACCTCCCTCTGTAAGATGTCAGACATCTTACGAAATGCCCTTGCGCCTTCGAGAGGTGGGGGACGGTCTCAAAGAAGCTCGCCTGGTGCCGCGCCCGCTCGTGGTGCGTGGGCGTTCGTGGTGCGGGGGCGTTCGTGGTGCGGGGCGTGCGCGGTCGGATGGTTGAAACGCGGACACCGGGTACCCACCCGTGGCGAGGAGGTGTCGCCACATGCTCGGCAGTTCCGTTCACATCGGGGACATCTACCTGTACACGATCGCCCCCGTGGTGATCTTCCTGGCGATCGCGGGCTGGCTCTTCCTCACGATCTTCGCGTCCAAGGATCCCCGGCGGTCGACGGGCCGGGACGCGCAGATGCCGCACCGCGGCGAGGTGACCGGCGGCGTCCTGCGCGGCAGCCCGTCGCAGCGCAACCGCCGCGACCCGGCGCTCACCCCGGCCGAGCGGGAGCTGGCGCGGCTGGAGGCCGAGCGCGAGGAGGCCGCGCGCCGGGAGGCCGCCGCACGCGACGCCGCCGAACGGGAACGCGCCGCGAAAGCCCGCGCCGCCGCGACGCGGCGCAAGTTCGGTCCGCTCCGCTGGATCCACAAGAGGCACGCGGGCGACATCCGCCAGGTCAGGTGATGCGAGCCCGGACCGCATCTCCCCCCGACGCGGCGCCTGCCGGAACGGCCACCCACCCACCCCCCGAATCGGCAGGCGCCGTCCGACCCCGCGGCGGCCGCCGGGACCCATCCCGGCGCCCGTCGCGGGTCCGATCCGCCCTCGCGGGTTCGTCCGTGCCCGATCCGTCCCCGGCCGAGACGGGCCGGGGACGGTTCCGCCAGGTCAGAGGCCGCGGGACTGGGAGATCGAGCCGGACGTCGCGAGGGTGAAGGTGCGCATCGACTCGGCGAAGTTGGACAGGTCCCACTCGGCGGGGCCCTCGTACCAGTAGAGGTTGTCGGCGCCCTCGGCGCGCTCGCCGGCGTCCTTGACCGTCTCGGCCCACTTGCCGACGACGTCGAAGACGACCGCGTACGGCAGGAAGCGGGAGAACAGCGCGATGCGCTGCTGGGACGCGACGGCCTCGCCGTCCGGGATCGCGCCGCGCTCCAGGAACGCGCGGAAGCCGATCGTGTGCGCGAGGACGGTGGAGCCGCGCGCGGTCTTGGCGGGCATGTACTGGCCGCCGTAGGCGAGGGCGGCGCCCGCGATGATCAGCGCGAGGCCGGCGAGCGCCCACTCGGTGGTGAGGGCGAGCGCGACGGTCGCGGCGATGCCGAGGACGGTCAGCGCGATGCCGAACACGGTCCACCGGGACCGGACGGTGTCGGGCCGCCGCGCGAACCAGCCCTGCTTCACCACGTCGTCGTACATCGCGGCGCGCACCTGCGCGAGCTTCGTGGCGAACGTGCCGCCGAGCTCGGACAGCTTCACCGCGTCGCGGGGCGCGCCGTCCCGGCCGGTCATCAGCGCGTCCAGCAGGATCCGCTCGTAGGGGAGCAGGTCGACGGGGGGCCGGCCGAGGCGGCGCAGCGTCCAGTCGAGGCGGCCGGTGCGGGCCCGGTCCTCCTCCTCGATGAGCAGGTAGCCGCGGACGGCGAGGTCCACGATCGTCGCGGTCACGTCGATGACGTCGGCCTGCTCGTCGATCAGGGTGCCGATCTGGCCGGGCCGCACCCCGTTCGGCGGCTCGAACTCGGCGCCGACGACCGGCGCCTGGTCGCCCACGGAGGCGTGCTTGCCGACGACGCGGGCGTCGCGCCCGCGCAGCAGGTACAGCGCGGCGACGCCGCCGCCGAGCAGCACCAGCAGGCCGAGCAGGACGCCGCCGGTGACCGCGTTGACGGAGAACGCGGTCGCGACGGTGTGCCGCCGCTCGTAGATCGCGCGGCCGCCGGTGGTGCCGGGCGGGAGCCCGGCGACGACGGTGAGGTACTCGCCGGGCAGCATCTCGCGCTGGCTGTAGACGCCCTGCGTGTGGGCGTGGTTGGTGTAGTACTGCGTGCAGCCGATGGTGCTCTTCAGCGGTCCGGCGAAGCAGTTGACGCTGCGGATCATCGCGGTGGCGTCGACGGTCGCGGTGGCCGCGTCGACGGGGACCTTCCAGCCGCCCGCGGCGGGCCAGCGCAGCTCCTCGGCGGAGCCGAGCTGGTCGATGGCGCCGCGCAGGTCGTATTCGAGGACGACAGTGTGCGCGCCGGTCAGCTTGCCGCCTCCGGTCACCTTGACCGTGGTGTCGGTGTCGCCGGCGGACGTGGAGACGCGGGTCGGGCCGCCGTCCGGGCTGGTGGCGCGCAGGGAGCCGATCTCGTAGACGCGGTCCTGGGTGATGCTCTCGTGGCTGCGCGTCGGGAACGTCCGCTGCAGCCGGGAACGCCCCGCGAACTGGTAGACGATCGTCTCCTTGACCCGGATCACGCCGCCTTTGCCGGGGGCCAGGGCCACGTCGTCCTTCAGCACCCGCTCGGCCCCGGCGGCCCGCCCGGGCGCGGCCGCGGAACGCACGTCCGCCGCCGCCGCCGCGGATACGCCGGTCGCCAGGGGGAGGAGGGAACCGGCCGCCAGCGCGAGCACCACCGGTCGCAAACGACACAACGCCGCAAGAGCAGACATGGCCGCAAATGGTATCGGCTATGCGTGCGATGATTCTTCGCTATGGCAGGTCACTACCCCCCGCCTCGGCCGGCGCCTCCGTACGGTCCGCCTGCCTACGGCCCGCCGCCGCAGTACCGGTACGTCCCGGCGCGCAGGCCGCCGCGCCGCAGCGCCGGCGGGACGATCGCGGGGATCTTCGGCGGGCTGACGGCGTTCGTCGTCCTCGGCATCCTCGGCTTCTCGCTGTTCGGCGGCGAGGGCGGCATCGGCACCCACGTCCGTTCCGCCGCGCCGCGGACGGCGTCGCGCAGCACGGCGACCGACAACAAGCTGTACGCGACGGGTGCGCTGACGCCGGTGCGGTGCGTCCTGCCCCGGCTCGTGCCGGGCCCGGCGTCCATGCGCCGGTTCATGAACGTCCTGAGCGACTGCCTGGACGCGTCGTGGAGCAAGCAGTTCAAGAAGGCCGGGATACGGTTCGACACCCCGAACCGGGTCTTCTGGCAGACGCCGGGGTCGAGCCCGTGCGGCAGCTACCCGGCGCCGGGCGCGTCCGCGTTCTACTGCCCGGCGAACAACACGATGTACGTGGGTCTGACGAACGTGGTGGAGACGTCCGGCGGCGAGCCGCTGTCGCACTACGCGGTGTTCGCGCGGGTCATCGCGCACGAGTACGGCCACCACGTCCAGGACCGGGCGGGCATCCTGCTGTACGGCGACGCCGAGATGGAGAAGGGCGACACCGCGACCCGGACGGAGGCGAGCCGCCGCATCGAGCTGCAGGCGCAGTGCTTCGCCGGGACGTTCCTCAGCTCGGAGCGGGCGACGCTGCCGATGACGCAGGCCCAGTACACCGCGATGATCATCGACGTGCGGGGGCGCGGCGACGAGCGGCTGCCGCCCGACCAGCGCGACCACGGGTCCGGACGGCACTACGCGGGCTGGGTGATCGCCGGCTTCAGGGGCCGCGACCTGTCGGTCTGCAACACCTGGACGGTCCCGCCCTCCGACGTCAGCTGACCTCCGGCCCCGCCCGCCGGCCCGTGTGGGCCGGGCGCGGGCTACTCATGGGTAATTGAGCCTCGGTACTCATGCCCGCCGCGCCGCGCCGCCGCAGACTCGGGCCATGACGAACTCCACACCGCCCGCGCAGGCGGGCAGCACCGCGTTCTTCGTCCAGGCCGCGATCTCGTTCGTGGTCTCCAGTGTCGCCGTCGCCGCCGGCGTGGTCTACCTGCCGGTGAGCGCGTGGGTCCGGGCGTTCCTGGCGGTCGGCCTGCTGTACGTGATCACCTCGACGTTCACCCTGGCCAAGTGCGTCCGGGACCGCCAGGAGAGCCAGGCGGTCACCAGCCGCGTCGACCAGGCGCGGCTCGACAAGCTGCTCGCCGAGCACGACCCCTTCGCCACCCCGTCCGCGTGACCCGGCGCCCGCCGGGCCGCATGGCCGGTTCCGGCCTCCGCGCGGCGCGCGGAGGCCGGACGCATGGACGTCCCCGGTCAGCGGCGCGCGGACCGGCCGAACGCCCCGTCCCGGATCCGCGCCATCAGCGCACGGCCCTCGTCGCTGCTGATGACGAGGACGCCGGCGCCGGGGGCCTTGCTGTCGCGGAACGCGACCAGCCCGCCGGCCGGACGGCACACCTCGACGCATTCGTTGCCGTCCCGCGAGAAGCGGCTCTTACGCCATTCGAGCGTGTCCGAAATCCCTCCGGGAATTGCGCGTACTACGCTGCCCATACGAGTGGACCTTCCTGTTGTGGGTTTCTTCAGTGGGGCTGCTCGCCACGGTGGGCGGCGTCCTGCCGCAATCAGGACGCCGCCCGCGGCAGGCCCCCACGACCCGCCGGGTCGCGGGGGCTCGTCGCGTTCGCGGTCCGGTCCTGCGGCGGTGCTCGCGGAATGCGCGGAACGGCCACCCTCACCGCCGTTTCCGGTCGCCGCCGGGCGGCGGCAGCGTCGGCCGGCCGGTGAACCAGCCGGGGGCCTCGGGGGTGGGATCGCGGAGGATCTCGGTGAGGATCTCCAGGCTCCTCTCCGGCCAATGCGCGAGAATGCCCAGCGTGTTCAGCGCGTCCATGTGCGAAATGAAGTCCGCCGGTTCCGTCAGGTAGTCGATTCCGGTCAGCCCCTCGCGGCACATGACGTCCGGCAGGGCGCCGTCGCTGAAGCGGAGCATGGTGATCTGCCCCCGGGACGCCCGGCGGGGCCGCGATTCCGACGGCAGGATCTGCAGGGTCACGTTCGGCCACGTGCTCATGCTGATCAGGTGCGCGATCTGCTCCTGCCATACGGGCCGGGGTCCCACCGGCCGCCGGAGCGCCCTCTCGTCCACGATCGCCCACAGCCGGCGCTCGCCGTCCGCGGTGAATCGCCGCTGCCGCGCCGTCCGCAGGCGGACGAGCTCATCGGCGTCGTGCGCCGCGAGGTGCGGGCCGTTCCGGGCGGTGACGGTACGGGCGTACGCCTCGGTCTGCAGGAGGCTCGGGATGAAGCGGATCCCGCAGGTCCGGATCAGCGAGGCGGATTCCTCCAGCCCCGAGTAGGCGCGCAGCCAGGCGGTGGGGCCGTCCTCCCGCCGGTTCCCCGAGCCGGGGGACGGGGCGCCTCGGGCCAGTTCGAGCAGCGAGGCGGTCAGCGCGCCGTCCTCCACGCCGTAGAGGGTCAGGAGCGCGGCGACGTCCGGCTCCCGGAGGCTCACCTGGCCGAGCTCCATGCGGCTGATCTTGGCGGGGGACGCGCCGATCGCGCCGCCGGCCTCCCGCGCGGGCACGCCGCGCGCCTCGCGGAGCCGGTGCAGCATCATCCCGAGCAGGACGCGCTCCGGGTAGGCGGCGCCCGCCGGTCGCTGTGCGAGGTCCCTCGTGCGGCCGTCCCCGTGCGGATGACCGCTCCCCGCCTCCTCCGGCCGGGCCGCCGGAGCGTCCAGCAGGCGTGCGCAGGCGATCGCCCAGAGGCGCATCTGGCCGGTGTCGACGCGGCAGAGCTCGACGATCCGCAGGATCTCGTGAGCCCGCGGCGCGCGGTGCCCGTAGAACAGGCCGGACATCTGCGCTCCCGACAGACCCGCGTACGCGTCGGTGCCCTTGGCCTTGGCGGACAGGCGCGGAAGCTGGTGCGGCTCGATCCGGTTCCGCCTGCACAGCCGCCGGAGCATGCCCACCAGCTCGTCCGGTGTCGCGGCCTGGAGCGGATCGTCGGCCTGCGGTGGCGGGCCGGGCGACCGGCGGCCGACGGCGGTCCTGGTCAGTTCCCGCGCGGGGACGGGATCACCGGACGCGCGGCCCTCCGCCTCCAGCAGGTCGGCCGTCGCCCGCCACTTCCGGCGCCACGCCTCGACGTCGCCCTCGCAGGCCTCGACGTAGGCGCGGGTGACCTCCCAGCTCGGGAACCACCGCCCGGACGCGGCCTTGGCCAGGGTCGTGCGTCCGCAGTGGGAGACCGATTCCAGGGCGCGGTAGCTCGGGCTCCCGGCCTCGGCCCGCAGGTGCCGCAGGCCCTGCGCGAACGCGGGGACCGGGCCGGCCGAGGGATCGAGGGGAGTCTCGGGTCGCGGCATCGCCGCGCCCGGCTAGGAGCGCACCGCCGCCGAGAGCGGCCCTGCCGCCCCCGGCGGCGCGCTCCGCCGCGCCGGCGGTAAGGTGCGCACGTCGTTCTTCCCCTTTCGCGTCACTGAATGGAATTCGACTCGGTCGGCGATGGCGTCGACGGGCGGCGCGCGTTTCCCGCCATTCCCATAACGGGCGTCCGCGGCACCGGGACGACTCTCGACCGTGCCTTTTCGACGGGCGGATCCCGGTGGCCGGCCGGCCGCCGCACGCCGTCAATGGTCAACTCGATGACTATCAGCGAGGCCCGAGGCGGGTGTCAAGGACCTATTGTCCGCGACAGCCTCGGTCAGTCTGCTTGTCAGGGGGTGAACGAGTGGACAACCCCGGTTCCCGGCGAACGCGGGACAACCGTGTACTCCTCCCGTTCACACAGGTCATGGTGCGAACTCCGGGGCCGGTGGCCGTGCCGGGGGTTGCGGACAACGCGGGTCCGCGCTTTCCTCCGGTTCCTCCGGCGGAAAGCCGTTCCGGGGCGCGCCGCGCCGGATTCTCCAATCGGCGCATCCCTTTTTCACCCCGGAACGGCGATTGGCGCCGGGAATCCGTTGTCGCCCTCGAGGTTCCGATCACTGGTGCAGAAGCGCTGTGCCCTCGTGTCGGTCCGTCCGGGCGCGATGTCCTGTGGTGGTCCCGGTGTGCGGCGAGCGCCATTTCCGGGGGGCGTTTCCGGGCGAGCGCCGATCGGTGCGGGTGGACGATTTGCCGGGTTTTCGCGCGGCCGGCCCCTGGCGCGGCCAGTCCCCTTCGCGCGGCCGTCCCCGGGCGCGGCCCATCTCCCTCCGCGCGGCCGTCCGCGCGTGCCTGCACCCCGCGTGCGCGGCCTCGTCGCCGGTGTGCGTGACTGTGAGGGGACTCACGGCCGAGTGCTAGCTGATGTGCTTGCAATAGCAAGCACGATGACGCAGGGTGGAGACATGGCAAGTTCGAAGGTCGGCTCGATCGGGGAGTACATCCGGGAGCAGCGGACGCGGGCGAAGATCTCGCTGCGCCAGCTCGCGGACGTCTCGGGCATCTCCAACCCGTACCTGAGCCAGATCGAGCGCGGGCTGCGCAAGCCGAGCGCCGAGATCCTGCAGCAGATCGCCAAGGGGCTGCGGATCTCCGCCGAGGCGCTGTACGTGCAGGCCGGAATCCTGGAGGAGCGCGAGGCCGACACCGACGTGCAGGCCGCCGTCCGGGCCGACCTCCTCCTCACGGAGCGCCAGAAGCAGGTGCTGCTCGACATCTACGAGTCGTTCCGCAAGGAGAACGAAGCCGCAGGCGTGTTCGGAGAAGCCGGGCACGACACCCCAGAGCAGGATGGAAAGGAAGAGGTCGGATGACGCTGGCCAGCAGTCTCCGTGAGAACAAGGCCGTCTACGCCGTGGCCGGCGCCGGCGACTTCGCGGTGGAGAAGCTCCGCGAGGTCCCCGAGCAGGTGACGCGGTACCAGGGCAGGGCCCGCGAGGCCGCGTCCAAGTACCAGGGCGAGGTCCGCGAGACCGTCGAGCGCTACCGCGGTGAGGTCCGCAAGACCGTGGACCGCTACCGCGACGAGGTCGGCCGCGTGCAGGAGCGCGTCGACGCCAAGGACCTGCCGGGCGCCGCGGTCGCGTACGTGACCCACGTCGGCACCCGCACCGTCGAGTTCATCGACGAGCTGACCGAGCGCGGCAAGCGCGTCGTGCACCGCGAGGCCGCCGAGGTCGCCGCGATCGCCGAGGCGGACGCCGAGCCCGCGCCGAAGGCGCGCACCGCGCAGCCGAAGAAGGCCCCGCAGGCCCGCTCCGCCAAGAAGAGCGGCGCCTGAGGCGCACCCGCCTGAGCAGCGGTTTCAGGGCCCGTCCGGGAACACCCGGGCGGGCCCTGACGTCTTTCACTGTGAACGGGACCCGGCCGAGGAGGCCCGCCGGGCCCGGTCGCGGGCTCGCGGATCAGGGGCCGGTGGACGGGATCCGGCCCCGTCGACCGCGGTTCCGGGCCGGGGCTGGACGGGCCGCATAGGGTTGGGACGCAAGGTGCGCGACGCGAGGGTCGCCGTCCGAGACGAGCGGGAGTGCTGATCACCGATGGCGGACTTCAGTGTGCTGGACTACTTCTTCTGGCTGCTGCTGATCATCGCGTTCGTGATGGAGGCCTGGGCGCTGATCGACGCGCTGACCGTGCCGCAGGGCGCGTACGCGGCGGCGAGCAAGCAGAGCAAGAAGCTGTGGATGATCATCCTGATCGTCGCGGCGGTGGTCGGCGGCGCGTACGCGGCCGTGCCCTACGCGCTCGGCGTGCACCCGATCGCTCTGCTGCTGAACATCCTGCCGGTCGCCGCGTTCATCGCGGGGGCCGTCTACCTGGCCGACGTCCGGCCGGCCGTCGCCCCGTTCAAGAAGCGCGGCGGCGGGCGCGGCAGCACGAACATGGGCCCGTACGGCCCCTGGTGAACCGGCCGCGCGCGCTGCGGCGGGGGTTCTAGGGTGATCGCATGAGCACGGAGACCCTGGGGCGGACGACCCGGCTGGAACTGGACGACCAGGCGCTGCGCGAGTGGGAGGCCGTCGTCCTGGACGCGGGTCCGGACGGGATCGTCCTGGACCGCTCGGCGTTCTATCCGGGCGGCGGCGGGCAGCCGCCGGACCACGGCGTCCTGCTGTGGCAGGGCGTGCAGACGCGGATCGCGGGCGTCCGCAAGGGCGACGACCTGGTGCTGATCCCGGTGGAGGACGACCCGGTCCCGCCGGTCGGCACGGTGGTGCGCGGCGCGGTCGAGGACGCGCGCCGCACCGCGCTCATGCGCACCCATTCGGGGCTGCACCTGCTGTGCGGGGTGGTGTTCCGCGACTACGGCTGCCTCGTGACGGGCGGCAACATGGAGCCGCTGACCGCGCGGATGGACTTCGATCTGCGCGAGGTGCCGCCGGGGTTCAAGCAGACCGTCGAGGACGCCTGCAACAAGGAGATCGAGGCGGACCGGCGCATCGACGTCCGGACGCTGCCGCGCGACGAGGCGTTCGAGATCCCCGACATCATCCGGACGGCGACGAACCTGGTCCCGCCGGAAGTCCAGGACGTCCGGATCGTCGACATCGTCGGGCTCGACACGCAGGCGGACGGCGGCACGCACGTCGGCTCGACGCGGCAGATCGGCCGGATCACGGTGGCGAAGGTGGAGAACAAGGGGCGCGGCTTCCGCCGCCTGCGCATCAGGATCGAGGACTGACGGGGCCGGGCACCGGGAGCGGGCGCCTCCGCTCCCGGTGCCCGACGTTCTAGGGGGACGGCTCGTCCCAGGGCCGGTTCAGCGTGTCCACGGTGACCAAGCCGTTCTCGATGATGGTGACGGCGCGGTCCAGGGCCGTCCGCATCGAGAGCGGGTCGTAGCCGTGGCGGCGGCAGTGCACCACGACGGCCTGCATACCGCCGACGGCGATGCCCGCCGCGGCGGCGGCGTCGATCTCGTCTATGTCGGGGCACAGGTCGTGGAGGAGGCCCTCGATCTTCTCCTGGGTGTCGGTGAGGCGCTGCAGCGCGCGCGCCTGCAGGCCAGGGCGTTCGAGGACCAGCGAAACCTGCACGGCGCCGTACTCGCCGTGCTCGCTGACGATCGCCTCCAGGACGTCGACGACGCCGCGCCGGATCGTCTGGATGGGGGACTCGTCGGGGATGCGGTCGGCGAGGCGTTCGGCGACCTCCGCGAGCCGGTCGTCGACCTCGGCGAAGACGACGTCCTCCTTGCTCGGGAAGTAGCCGAAGAACGTGCGGGGCGCGATGTCGGCGGCGGCGGCGATGTCGGCGATCGTCGTCTCCTCGTAGCCGCGCTCGGCGAACAGCCGCAGCGCGGCGGTCGCGATGGCGTGCCGGGTGCGGCGCTTCTTGCGCTCGCGCAGGCCGGTCCGCTCGTCCATGTGACGGACGTTACCATGACTGCAAAGTTGCATCTATTGCAAATATGCACGGAGACATGCTCTTCTGCGAGCATGGCCCGTTTCCTGGACGCTCTGGGGCGTTTGTGCGTGCGCCGGCGGCGCGCCGTCTTCGAGCTCTGGTTCGCGCTGATGCTCGGCGCCGGCGTCCTCGGCCTCATGCACGGCGGCATGTTCGTCCAGCAGAGCAGCCTGCCCGGCACCGAGACCCAGCAGGCGATCGACACCCTCGCCCGGGACTTCCCGGCGCAGACCGGGCCCACCGCGACGGTCGTGTTCGCCCAGACGCCGGAGGCGAGCCCGGCGGACTGGCGCGTCGCCCTCACCATCGGCCAGTCGATCGAGAACATCGGCAGGCTCGACCGGGTCGCGTTCGTCCAGAACCCGTACGCCTCCGGCATGGGCGGGCTCAAGGACGACAAGGCCGTCGTCGTCCAGCTCAACTTCAAGGGCACGATGAGCGACCTGACCGCCGCCGACCTCGGCCGCCTCCGCGAGGCCGTCGAGCCCGCCCGGATGACCGGGCTGGACGTCAAGTTCGGCGGCATCGCCGCGATGCTCCTCAACCAGCCGAAGACCGGCCCGCAGGAGGGCGCCGGGCTCTTCCTGGCGGTGCTGGTGCTGCTCCTCGCGTTCGGGTCGTTCCTCGCCGCCGGCATCCCGATCATCGTGTCGCTGTGCGGGCTCGCCGTCGCCTACTCGCTGATCCACTTCTCCGCGTCGCTCTTCCAGGTCGCGCCGACCGCGCCGGAGGTCGCCGCGATGCTCGGCATCGGCGCCGGCATCGACTACGCGCTGTTCATCGTCACCCGCTACCGGCAGCAGCTCGCCGAGGGCGACGACACCGAGACCGCCGTCGGGCGCGCCATGGCGCACTCCGGCCACGCCGTCGTGTTCGCCGGCGGGACGGTCGTGTTCGCGATCTGCGGGCTGTTCCTGTCCGGCGTCGGGTTCATCGGCCGGATCGGGCTCGCCACCGCCGTCGCCGTGGCGATCATGGTGGCGGCGTCGCTGACCCTGCTGCCCGCCGTGCTCGGCGCGCTCGGCCCCCGCATCGACCGGTACCGGCTGCCGCGCGTCCGGCCCGACCGCTCGTCCGCCCGCTGGACGGCCTGGGGCCGGCACGTCGACCGGCACGCCTGGCCGTACGCGATCGTCGCGACCCTCGTCCTGCTCGCCCTCGCCGTGCCGACCCTCAGCCTGCGGTTCGGCGTGATGGCCGACAGCATGTCGTCGAAGAAGCTGGAGGCGCGGCAGGCGTACGACATCGTCGCGCGGGAGTTCGGCGCCGGCCACTACAGCCCGTTCGTCGTCGTCGCGGAGGCGCCCGGCCCGGAACGGACCGCCAAGCGCAAGCCGCCCGTCGTGAAGGGCCCCCAGGGCCTCGGCGGCCTCACCGGCCCGGCCACGGAGGCGCCCGCGTCCCCCGCGCCCGCCGCACCGGCCGTGAAGGGCGCCCCCGACCTCAGCAAGAAGCCCGACAAGCAGGCCACGCTCATCGCCCAGGAGCTCCGGCAGCGCATCTCCGCGGTGCCGGGCGTGGTGTCCGTCGGCGAGCCCGTCGTCATCGGCACCACCGCGACGCTGCTGGTCGTCCCCCGCGACGCCCCCCACGAGCAGTCGACCACCGACCTCGTCCACCGGCTCCGCGACACCGCGATCCCCGCCGTCCGCGACGCGCACCCCGGCGCGAAGGTCTACCTCGGCGGCGAGAACCCCGCGATCATCGACCTCGCCGACACCGTCGGGTCCCGGATGCGGACCGTCGTGATCGCCGTCGTCGGCGTCGCGCTGCTGCTCCTGGTCATCGCGTTCCGCTCGATCGTCGTGCCGATCAAGGCCGCGCTGATGAACCTGCTGTCGATCGGCGCCTCGTTCGGCGTCGTCACCGCCGTGTTCCAGTGGGGCTGGGGCGTCCACCTCCTCGGCGTCGACCAGGCCATCCCGATCATGTCGTTCGTGCCGCTGTTCATGTTCGCGCTGATCTTCGGCCTGTCCATGGACTACGAGGTGTTCCTGCTGTCCCGGATCAAGGAGGAGTACGAGCGGTCCGGCGACCCGCACGAGAGCGTGGTGATCGGCATCGGCGCCACCGCCCGGCTGATCACCTCTGCCGCGCTCATCATGATCTTCGTGTTCGCCGGGTTCGTCCCGCAGCCGGACCCGACCGTCAAGATGATGGCGCTCGGCCTCGCCGTCGCCGTCGCCGTGGACGCCACGGTCGTCCGGCTCGTCCTGGTCCCCGCGCTGATGAGCCTGCTCGGGCACGCGAACTGGTGGTGGCCCGGCCGGGGCCGTCCCGTCCCGCCGCCCCCGCCCGCCCCGGCCCCTGCGCCCGTCGCCGAACAGCTCGAACTCGAAGCCATCCCGTGACCGCCGGGCGGCCGTCCCGCACCGTGATCAATACGGGATAATCAAGGTCTGACCGGGCGAATCGCACGGACCGCTCCCACCGGAGGGCCGCGCGCGTCCGGATCCGCCCCTCCGCACCCGTCGCCGACCGCGACGGCAGAAGACGAGACGACATGCTGTTTTCGATCCCCGAGCCCGGCTGGTGGGCGATCGCGATCGCCGCGACGGCGTTCTTCATGCTGGGCATCCGCGCCCTGCCCGCCGGGCTGGACATCCCGGACGACGTGCGCGCCGAGTGGGCCGGGCGGAGCGGCCGCGGCAAGCGGGCGTTCTACGTGCGGACGCCGCTGTTCGCCGCGGGCGTTCTGGCGACGAGCCTGCTCCGCCCCGGGCCGTCGTCGCCGATGCTGTTCCTGTTCAGCGTCGCGTTCGCCGCCATCCCGATCGCGATCTTCCCCGTGCGCGGCCGGATGCTCAGGGCGTACCTCGCGCAGCGGGAGCGCCCCGACACCGGCGAGCAGTCCGACGCCCGGGAGCAGCCCGGCACCAGGGAGAAGTCCGACACCCGGGAGCAGCAGCCCAACGCCAAGGACAAGCCGGACCGGCTGGCGGTGGCCTGGATCGTCGCCGTCCTCTCCGTGGCGATCCTCGCCGCCGTCCTCGCCCTGATGAGCAGCCCGTACGGCTCCCCGGCCTGACGCCCGCGCGGCCCGGTCCGGGCGGGCGCGCTGTCGGAGGTGGTCGCTACCGTTCCGGCATGATCTCCCGCCCCACCGAGAGCTGGCGGCCGCTCGGCGTCCATTCCGACGCGTTCCTGGAGCGGGTCGACCAGGCGCTGCACGCGTTCGAGACCGAGCTGGGCACCCTGGACGTCACCTCCGACCAGGCCGTCATGGCCGCCGTCGAGCACGTGGTCGTCGCGCTGAACGAGGTCGACGGCACCGACGGCGGCGGCTTCGACCCGTCCGCGCTCACGGACCGGTGGCGGGACTGGTGAGACGGGCGGGCGGCGCGGCGATGAGTTCCGGGGATGGGGACGGTCTGCCTGGGTAGTGACCACCCACGACCGTCAGGAGCGGGGACATGGGGAAAGTCAGCACCTGCCTGTGGTTCGACGGCCAGGCCGAGGAGGCGGCGCGGTTCTACACGTCCGTCGTGAAGAACTCGCGGATCACCGGCGTCGTGCCGTACGGCGAGGCCGGGCCGGGCGAGCCGGGCTCGGTCATGATCGTGATGTTCGAGCTGGACGGGCAGCAGTTCATCGGCCTCAACGGCGGCCCGCAGTTCACCTTCGACGAGGCGGTGTCCGTTCACGTCACCTGCGACTCGCAGGAGGAGATCGACGAGCTGTGGAGCACCCTCACCGCGGCCGGCGGCGAGGAGGGCCCCTGCGGGTGGCTGAAGGACAGGTTCGGGCTGTCCTGGCAGATCGACTCGCGGGCGCTGCACGAGATGATCGTCTCGCCGGACCAGGAGGGCGCGGCCAGGGCGACCAAGGCGATGCTCGCCATGAAGAAGCTGGACGTCCAGGCGCTGCAGGACGCCTTCGACGGCAAGTCCTGAGCACCGGCACCGAACCGCGCGCCGAACCGCGCGCCGGGGGCGCGGGCGGGGTCGCCCGCGCCCATGGCGTCCTCACTCGGACGCGCGCGGCCGGACGGCCGGGAAGCCGTGGACGCGGGCGCCCGCGACGGCGGCGAAGGCCGGGACCAGGAGCAGCAGGACGCTCCAGGGGAGGGACGCCGTGCCGAGCGCGTCGAGCAGGACCCCGCCGACGATCCCGCCTGCGGCCATCGCGACGTTCCACACGGTGACCAGCATGGCCTGGGCGGCGTCGGCGGCGCTGCCTCCGGCGTCGGCGGCGGCCGTCTGGAGCAGGGTGGGGACGCCTCCCCAGCCGAGGCCCCACAGCAGCGCCGCCAGGTAGACGAGCGCCTCGTCGTGGGCGGGGACGGCGAGCACGCCCGCCGCCGCGCCGACCAGCAGGACGCTGGCGACGGCGAGGGCGCGCAGGCGCCGGTCGATGCGGGCCCCGGTGAACCAGATGCTCACCAGCGAGGCGATCCCGAACGCCAGCAGGACCAGGTCGGTCGAGCCGCCCATGCCGACATGCTTCAGGAACGCGGCGATGTAGGCGTAGAGGATGGTGTGGGCCAGGACGAAGACGAGCGTCACGAACAGGACCGGCGCGACGCCCGGGACGGTCAGCGCCCGCAGCATCCCGGGCCGCTCCTGCGAGGGCTGCCCCGGGTGGTCGGGGACGGTCGCGACGATCCAGCCGAGCAGGACGGCGGTGAGGCCCGTCATGATCAGGAAGGGCGACCGCCAGCCGAGCGCCCCGCCGACGAAGGTGCCCGCCGGGACGCCCAGGGACAGGGCGACCGGGATGCCGGACATGGCGACGGCGACCGCCTTGCCCTGGAGGCGGGCCGGTGCGAGGCGGCGGGCGTAGCCGGCGAGGAGGGCCCAGGCGAGCCCGGCGGCCACCCCGGCGACGAACCGGGCGATCAGGGTCAGCGGGTAGTCGGACGAGACGGCGGTGACCGTGTTGGCCGCGGCGAACCCGGCCATGGACGCCAGGAGCAGCCGCTTGCGCCGCCATCCGGCGGTGGCGGCGGTCAGCGGGATGGCGGTGAGGGCGGTGCCGGCGGCGTAGACCGTCACCGCCTGGCCCGCCGCGGACTCGCTGACGTGGAGGCCGTCGCTCATGGCGGGCAGGACCCCGGCGGGGAGCGTCTCGGTCAGGCTGGTGATGAAGACGGCGGTGGCCAGGGCCGCCAGCGCGGCCATCGGAAGCTTCTCTTCGCGGACCGGCACCCGCGCATCGGCGGGCCGGTCGATGCTCTCGGTCGACATGCCGGGTATCGTCAAACCTTCACATCCATGTGAAGGTCAACCCGGCACCGCGTGAGGTGGATCATATGCGCATCGGTCGGCTCTCGGAAGTGACCGGCGTCTCCCGGCGGCTCCTGCGCTACTACGAGGAGCAGGGCCTCATCGTCTCGCAGCGCTGCGCGAACGGCTACCGCGACTACGACGAGCAGACCGTGGACCGCGTCCTCCAGGTCCGCGGGCTCCTGGACGCGGGACTACCGACCCGCATCATCAAGCAGATCCTGCCGTGCCTCGACAAGCCGCGGAACATCGTCTTCTCCGACGCCACACCGGAGATGCTCGCGACCTTGGAGGCCGAGCTCGACCGCATGACCCGGCGGATCGAGTGCCTCGCCCGCAACCGGGACGCGATCGCCGACTACCTGGGCGAGGTCCGCGCGCACGCCCGCGCGGGCGTCGCCTGAGCGTCCTCGCGCCTACTGTTGGCACGGCCAACGAATGGGCATATAGTTGGTGCTACCAATGTTGGCCGTGCCAATGAAATGAGGACGCCATGCCCACCAGCGCGCCGACCGCCGACCGCATCGAGATCACCGACCTGTTCACCCGCTTCGCCCGCCTGCTCGACGAGGGGCGCTGGGACGACGCCGGCACCGTCTTCACCGACGACGTGGCGGTGCACTCGCCGCGCGGCGGCGACCTCCGCGGCCTGGACAAGGTCGTCGACTTCATGCGGCAGGGGGAGGTCGAGGGGCAGCGCACCCAGCACACGACCACCGACCTGCTGGTGGACCTCGACGGCGACCAGGCGGCCGCCTCGTCCAACTCGATCGTGTACTACTACCGAGACGGCCGGGCGCCCCACTTCACGGGCGGCCTGCGGCAGGACTGCACCGCGGTGCGGACCCCGGCGGGCTGGCGCCTCAGCGAGGTGCGGATCACGCCCGCCTGGACCCGCGAGAACTAGACGTCCGCCGGATCGCCGGGCGGGTTCTGGAGGAACCACTCCACGATGCCCGGCATCCGCGGCTCGAACGCTCCGGGGACGGAGATGTTGAGCGCCCCGGCCCGCTCGCCGGTGCGGTTCTGGAAGTCGTGGGGCGTGCCGCCGGGGGCCAGCACGAACGAGCCTTTCGGGGCGTCGATCCAGCGGTCCCCAATGAGGAAGGTCATCGTGCCGTCGAGGACGTAGAAGACGTCGTCCTCCGGATGGTGGTGCGCCCCAGGCCCCGTGGTGTGCGGTTCGAGCCACCACTCTGAGATCGAGTAGCGGTCGGCCGTCTCCGCGCCGTCCGCCTTGAACACCGCGTTGATGCGCCCCATCGCGTAGTGGCGCCCCTCGCCGGGCGCCCGATGAACGGGAAGCCGCCCGTCCGGGTTCGTCGTCATGCCCGGACGCTAATCACCCCGGCTCACCCGAGTCTTGGACGAATGGGAGCTCGCGTCATCAAGCTCTGCGGCAGGACCTCACCGCCAGGGGCGGACCTCCCCGAACTGCACGAGCTCACCGTAGGCTTCCGGACGGAAAGGGCCGAGAGCCAGCCGGAGCAGGGCGGCAGCGGCGTCTTCGGGCGTCTGGGCCTCGGCCATGTTCTCGAACCAGGGCCGCGACGCCGCGGTGTCCACCAGTCCGGGGCACACCGCCGCGACGAGCGTGCCGTCGGCCTCGTCCCGCTCGCGGCGCTCGCGGGCCAGCACCCGCACGGCGGCGACCTGCCCCACCTTGGACGGGATGTTGATCCAGTCGGGCCAGCCCTCAGCGGCGGCCGTGCCGGCGGTCACCGCGTCCCGCCAGGCCAGCATGGCGGCGTCGACGTCGTCGAGCGACATCGTCTCGGTGTCGAACCGTCCGTGCAGGCTCGCGGGGAGGCTGCGCAGGGTGCCGAAGTCGCTGGCCACCACCAGCAGCCGGCCACCGGGCCGCAGGATGGGGGAGAACGACCGCAGCATGCGCGTGGTGCCGAGATTGTTGGTGTCCACGAACGGCCCCACCAGCTCGGTCCAAGGCGTGTCGGGGGTCAGCCGCGCCGCGGCGTTGGAGAACACGATGTCCACGCCCCCGTGCCGCTCCCGCACCTCGTCGGCGAACGCGGCCACCGCCGCGTCCTCGGTCACGTCCAGCACGCGGGTGCGGACTTCGGCGACCGGCGCGGCGATGCGTGCCGCGGCCGCCGCGATCTTGGCGGCGTCGCGGCCCGTCAGGTAGACGACGTCGTCGGCGGCGAGACCTCGCGCCAGCCCTTCGGCGACAGCGAACCCGAGTCCCTGGTTGGCCCCCGTGACAACAGAGATACGACCCATAGCCGCATACTCTGCCCCAGCCAGGCACCGATCGGTTCCCACGCCCGGTCTACCGCGCGGCGACCACCGCCGTCATGCGTCGAGTCGTGGGGGGCTAGAGGTGCTTGATGGCGTCCGTGAGGTGCCGGAACTCGCCGCGGCTGAGGACGAGCATCGGGCCGTCCGGGTCCTTGCTGTCCCGAACCGCCACGACACCCGTCCCGTCCGCCACCTCGACGCAGTTGTCGTTCTGCACAGTGCTCCGCGACGCCTTCCGCCAGCCTGGCTCAGAACCCGGCACCATGGCGACCTCGACGCACTGGTCCCCATCGTCATGGCTGCGGGACGTCTTCCGCCACGTGAGTGCGGAGCCCGGCACCGCAGCGAGTTCGACGCAGGCGTCGCCTTCCTCGTGGCTGCGAAGCGTCTTGCGCCAGGCGTCCTCAGCGACCGATACGGACGCGACCTCGACGCAGTCGTCTCCTGACTCGTTGCTTCGCCGCGTCTTGCGCCAGGCCAGCTCGGACCTCGGCATTGATGCAACCTCAATGCAGTTGTCGGCCTCGGCCGTGCTTCGTGAAGCCTTGCGCCAGACGACGTCACTCAACTCCAACACCTCGCCAATGCGGGAGAAGGTTCTATGTGCAGGCTAGATGTTTTTGAGGGTCTCGGCCAGGTGTCGGAAGTCGCTGCGGCTCACGATGATTTTGGGGCCGTTGGGGTCCTTGCTGTCGCGCAGTGCTACCGCCTTGACGAAGTCCGCGATCTCGATGCAGTTGTCACCCTGCTCGCTGCTGCGAGAGGACTTACGCCACGTCATCCCGGTTATTTCCATCTCTCGTCTATCACCTTTCTAATAAGGTCTCGTGTGTCTCTTACGTTCAGGGCCTCAGATTGAAGTATCACGAACGTTTCGCTGACCGTAGCTATCTCTTCCTGGTTTGTGGTGGTCTCGCCTCCCCATGCCTTGATGGTGTAGCCGACCTGCTTGTGATCAGGCCGGGTGGCTATGGCGAACGATGCCCAGACGTTGCGGATATATCGAATGGGAGCGATCTGCAACCGAACATTTTCCTTGAAGGACAACTCGAGTAGATGCTCCAGTTGATCCCTCATCACCTCCCGGCCTCCGACCTCGCGGTGGAGGACTGACTCGTCCATAATGATGCAGATCATAGGAGCAGGCTTGCGGTCCAGGATTTCCTGTCGGCGCATTCTGTTCTTGACTGCATCTTCGTCGCTCAATAGGACGCGAGCGTACGTCTCCTTTTGGAGTAGGCCGTGTATCAGTCGCTCCTCGTAAGCGCGGATCATGATGGCGGACTGCTCGGTCTTGGGAAAGTTGACGAAGAACTGGGGGTACTTGTCCGACTTGATCGATTCTAGTAGCTCGTCCCATGCCTCGACGAGAGTCATCCCGGACTTGAGCGCCCGGTCGAGGCGGGCGGCGAAGTCGCGGCGGCAGCGCGTCCGCCCGGACTCCACCTGCGTGACGTAACTGCGCGTCACGCTGACCATGTCGGCGAGGGTCTGCTGGTTAAGGCCGGCCGCCTTGCGGAGGCGCCTGACCTCGGCGCCGAAGGTCAGGAACTCGGGCTTGATCCGGTTCTGCGTCGACATGGTGACCCCTTCGGGAGGTAAGCGGTCAGGGCAGCAGTAGTTAGCGTTTTGTGAGTGCTCTTTTGGTGCCCTGTCATCGTACGAGTTTCTGTGGCCTCATGGTGTTCGTTCGATAACAGAGAGTGATTTAGGGCGGGATCTGCCGATTCGTGGTGTGGGCCGTCCGAGGTCGCCGACGTTCGCGCTCGAAGGGCGTACACCGATGGAGCCAGCAGCATTCACGCCGGAGTCACCGGCTCTCGTGCTCGCGCCGACCGATCAGGCGCCGGGCCGGGCACGCCGCTTCCTCGTGGAGCGGTTCGAAGAACTGGGGATCGCGGAGACCTACGTGGGACGGGTCGTGGTTACCGAGCTGGTGACCAACAGCTACAAGCACGTGGGGTTCGGGCACATCGTCGTCCGCGTCCTGCCGGACGTGCGGGACGGGCTCGTGCGGATCGAGGTCTGGGACCAGGGCGCGGGCACGCCCGAAGTTCGTCCGGAGAACTACGAGGCGACAAGCGGGCGGGGGCTGCTGATGCTGGCGCAGCTCGTGCAGGACTGGGGTGTCCGGCCGCTCGTCGAGGAGGGGAAGGTCGTATGGGCGGCCTACGCGCCTTGAGGCCGTGCGTCCTGCGGCGGCGCACCGGGCGTCGCGCCGCCGCGACGCATCATCTCGATCTGCTCGCCGTCGCCGTCCTCGCGAAGGGCTACCGGTTCGTGAAGCTCTACCGCGCCGAGGAACTGCCGGCCCGGCCGCTGCTGCTGTGGGTGTTCGCGTTCGGGCGCGGGCACCGGCACGTGCGGGTGGCGGTCGGTGTCCACGCCACGTCCGGCGGGGCGTGGGGCTACTTCGAGGACATGGGTGGTGGGCGCCGCTTCCTCGCGCGCTGCGGTGACGCGGAAGCGGCGGCCGTGCGGGTGGACGCCGTCCTGAGACACCGCATGTTCCCGTCCACCTGGTGATCGGAGGTCTCGGCCTGAATTGCCGCTTTCGGGTCCGGGTTTTCCCCGGGTTCCGTGACCGGTTGTGGGCAGGGGAACGAATTCGCGCGAGGGGATGCCTAGCGTTTCGCCATGGTCGTGTTCTCCCAGGAGTGGGCGTTGGTGGACGTGGAGACGTCCGGGTTCCGGGCCGTCCAGCACAGGGTGCTCTCCATTGCCGTGGCGACGGTCGGAAAGGACGGGAGGCCGGGGGAGGAGTTCTCGACGCTGCTCGATCCGGGATGTGATCCGGGGCCGGTGCACATTCATGGGCTGACGGCCGATCGGCTGAAGGGGTCGCCGAAGTTCGGTGACGTCGCCGAGCGGGTCGCGGAAATGCTCAAAGGGCGGGTTCTCGTGGCGCATAACGCGCCTTTCGACTACGGATTCCTCGCTCAGGAGTTCATGCGGGCGGGCAAGAGCCTTCCGGTCGAGTCGAGGTTGTGCACGCTCGCCCTCAACCGGCGCCTGGCTCCGGCGACGTCCGATCTGAAGCTCGCCACCCTGGCCGCGCATTACGGCGTGCGGATGGGGCGGGCGCACGATGCGAGGGAGGACGTCCGGGCGCTCGCCGGGGTGCTGCGGGGGTCGCTCGACGAGGCGGCGCGGCTGGGGGTCCGGCTGCCGCTGGTGGCGTGTCCGCCCAAGCAGAACGGGGTTTTCCGGCCGTCCGCGCCGAAGGTCCGCTGCTTGTTCCGGTGCCCGGGGCGTCTCGAAGGCGGGGCGCCGCTCGTCCAGGGCATGAAAATCGCCATCACCGGCGAGACGGATGTTCCGCGCGAGGAACTCGTCGCGCGGGCCGCGGCCGCCGGGTTGAACGTCATGTCGTCGGTCAGCCGTTTCACCAGCGTGCTCGTGACCAATGACGGCGGTTCCGCGACGGCCAAGGCCCGCAAGGCGCGGGAGAACGGTGTGCCCGTCATCGATGAGCGCGCATTCCTGCGGCTGCTCGATGACGTGCGTCCGGGCACACCGCACGGTGAAACGCGGTCCGTGGTCAGGGCGCCGGTCCCGAAGGCCGAGGCCGCGCGGCCGTTGGACGGGCGGCGGGTGCTCGTGCTCGGCGGCACCCACCCGAAGGCGTCCAAGGCGCGGGGACGGGTCGTGGAACTGGGCGGGGCGGCGGCGATCAACCTTTCGGCGAGCGTCACCGACGTGGTGGCCCTCGACGGGGGCGACCGCCGCATGGAACGGGTGGCCGAACTGGAGCTCCCGGTGCACGAGGAGGGCTGGCTGGAGGCGCCCGAGCGCGGGCCGGTGCGCGCGGGGCCGCGGGTCCTGCCGCGCGGCGGGGCCGTCGACCTGCCTCGCGGCGGGCGGTGGACGGTCGAGGCGTCGTGGGTGCGGCACGCGTCCTGCGAGGTGGACGTGGTGGCGTTCGCGCTGGACGAGGACGGCCAGGTGTCCGGCGACGAGGACTTCGTCTTCTACAACGCGGCGGAGACGCCGGACGGGTCGGTGCGGCTCGTGGCGGACGGCCCGGCCGAGCAGCAGGTCGTCGTGGACCTCGCGGCGCTGCCGGAGGCCGTGCGGACGGTCACCGTCGCGGCCGCGATCGACGGCGACGCGACGTTCGGCGACCTCGGCGCCGTCGAACTGGTGGTGGGCCCGGACGACGCGGAGAGCGCGTTCGTCCAGGCGACGCTCGACGCGGGGACGAGCGAGCGGACGATGCTGCTCGCAGAGCTCTACCGCCGCGGCGACGTCTGGCGGCTGCGGGTGGTCGGCCAGGGGCACGAGTTCGGGCTCGCGGAGCTGGCGCGCGGATTCGGCGTCGCCGTCGACGAGTGATCCCTGCTCAGGGCAAGGTTCACGGGACGGAGGGTGAGGGTTTCGTGGACGTTTCGGGCATGTCGGGTTCGAACGGGTAGACCTGGCTTCGTGCAGGTGAGTTATGCGAGCGAGGCGACGCCGGGGCGGCCGAACGAGGACTTCGTCGCGGCGGGGCCCGGGTGGGTCGTGCTGCTGGACGGGGCGACGGCGCCGCCGGGGGTGGACAGCGGCTGCGTGCACGACCCGGCGTGGCTGGTGCGGCGGCTCGGCGGGCAGATCGCGGCGCGGATGGCGCTGGAGGACGGCAAGCCGCTGCCGGACCTGGTCGCCGAGGCGATCAAGGTGACCGGGGAGGCGCACACCGGCACGTGCGACCTTTCGAACCCGGACAGCCCGTCCGCGACGGTGTCGCTGCTGCGGCGGCGCGGCGGCGCGGTGGAGTGGTTCGTGCTGGCGGACTCGCCGATCGTGCTGGACGTGGGGGAGGCCCGGGTGGTCCGGGACGACCGCGTCGACCGGCTGCCGAGCTACACGCTGGACGCTGTCCGGAAGGCGCGCAACAGCCCGGGCGGGTTCTGGGTGGCGAGCACGAAGCCGGAGGCGGCGTACGAGGGGCTGACCGGCGAGGTGCCCGCCGCGGGGCTGCGGCGGGCGGCGGTCCTGAGCGACGGCGCGTCCCGGCTGGTGGAGCGGTTCGGCCTGCTGGACTGGGACGGCCTGCTGCGCGTGCTGGACGACGAGGGCCCGCGCGAACTGGTCCGGCGGACCCGGGCCGCGGAGGAGGCGGAGGAGGCGGTCGCGCGGGGCAAACGCCACGACGACGCGACCGCCGTCCTCGTCCGCTTCTAGGCCGCGATCAGCGGGTCAGCGGCCCGCCGGGTCAGCGGCCCGGCTGGTCAGCGGCCCGGCTGGTCAGCGGCCCGGCTGGTCAGCGGGTCGCCGGGGCGATGTGCGACCACCAGCCCGCGAGGTCGTCCGGCAGGTGCATGCCGTCGACGCGCAGGGTCGCGGGCATGCGTGGGAACCGGCGTCCTGCCGGGAAGGTGCGCTCGTAGGACGGCGGGTCCAGGACGACAACGCGGGTGCCGTTGACCGCCGGGATGTCGGCGGGCACGCCCTCGTTGTAGATCCACTCGCCGTGGGCGTCGACGAGGTTCCACGGGCTGGAGGCGATCGGCGGGCCCGGCGGGACGTCCGCGTCCAGGAAGGACGCGACGATCTCGGCCGGCGGCGGGGTGCCGGGCATGCAGCCGGGACGCCCGATGAGAGCGCCGCCGAGCAGCATGTGCAGCTGGAAGTTGTCGCCGATGCCGCCGATGGTGACCGTCCAGCCGTGCCGGGTGGCGCGGTCCAGGACGAGGATCCGCTCGCCGTCCAGCACCCGCAGCAGCGCCTGGACGTGGTCCATGTGCGGCAGGTACTCGGCGGCCTTTCCGGCGGCGAACGCGCGGAAGTCGCGGTCGTCCAGGCCGGTCCGGGTGGCCGGGGACGTCTGCAGGACGGTGCTGGCCGCCATCGCGAACTGCGGCAGCGCGAACCACGACATCATCGCGGTGACGGTGCCGTCGCCGAGCACCGGCCGGACGGTGTCGAAGACCTGCTGGGAGGGCTGCTCCTCCTGCATGTCGGGCGGCTTGCCGCCGGTCGCCTCCGTCCAGGCGTTGCCGAACGCGAGGGCCGCCGCGGTCGCCTCGGTGAGCCGGTGGACGACGGCGGGGCCGACCGGGTCGGGGTCGGCGCCGTCCTCGATCCACGCGCCGGACACGACCGCGAGCCACCCGCCGAGGTTCACCGGCGCCTCGCGGATGCCCTCCGCCATCCGGGGCAGCGCCGCCGCCTTCGCGGCGACGGGCACCGCCTGCGCCTCCCGCATCAGCCGGGGGAGGAGGTCACCGAAGGACCGGTCCTCGACGAGCGCCGCACGGACGATCTCGTCGACGATCTGGTTGAACGCCGCACTCATGAAGATCACCCTGGCACAGCCGGGGCGCCGCGCGAACATTGTGGAATCTGATTCTAGAATGTCGGCATGGAGCCACAGGATTTCGCCGACGTGCTCAAGGCCGTCCGCAGCTTCGTCCGCGACGAGGTCGTCCCCCGCGAGGAGGAGATCGAGGAGACCGACGAGATCCCGGAGCCGCTGCGGCGGACCTCCCGGGACATGGGCCTGTTCGGATACGCCCTGCCCGAGGAGTACGGCGGGCTCGGCCTGTCGCTGAGCGAGGAGGTCCTGCTCGTCTTCGAGCTCGGCTACACCAGCCCCGCGTTCCGCTCCATGTTCGGCACCAGCAACGGCATCGCCGGGCAGGTCCTGGTGCACTCCGGCACCGACGAGCAGAAGGCCGCCTGGCTGCCGCGCCTCGCGTCCGGCGAGATCGTCGGCGCGTTCGCGCTCACCGAGGCCGAGGCCGGCTCCGACCCGAGCACGCTGTCCACGGCCGCCGTCCGCGACGGCGACGACTACGTGATCGACGGCGCCAAGCGGTTCATCACCAACGCCCCCGAGGCCGACGTCTTCATGGTCTTCGCCCGGACCGGCGGCACCGGCTCCCGCGGCATCTCCACCTTCCTCGTGGAGAGCGGCACCCCGGGCCTCAGCGTCGGCCCCGCCGACCAGAAGATGGGCCAGCGCGGCGCCCACACCGCCGAGGTGTTCTTCGACGGCGTCCGCGTCCCCGCGACCGCGATGGTCGGGCCCGAGGGCACCGGCTTCCGCACCGCCATGGCGTCCCTCGCCCACGGGCGCCTCAGCATCGCCGCCCTCTGCGTCGGCCTCGCCCAGCGCATCCTGGACGACACCGTCGAGTACGCGAAGAACCGCAGCCAGGGCGGCAGCGCCATCGGCGAGTACCAGCTCATCCAGGGCCTCATCGCCGACTCCCAGGCCGAGCTGTACGCCGGACGGTCCATGGTGCTGGAGGCCGCCCGCGCCTACGACGTCGGCGAGGACACCAAACTCGGCCCGTCCTGCGCCAAGTACTTCTGCTCCGAGATGGTCGGACGCGTTGCCGACCGCGGCGTCCAGGTCTTCGGCGGCATGGGCTACATGCGCGGCGTGTCCGTCGAACGGTTCTTCCGCGACGTGCGCCTGTTCCGCATCTACGAGGGCACCAGCCAGATCCAGCAGCTCGTCATCGCCCGGAGCCTGCTGCGCTGACCAGCGGAGACGCCTGCCGGCGGAGTCCCGGGCAATCCAGTTCGCGCGCGGTCCCGAGTCCGTGTATCGTTTTCCCTGCGCGAACGACGCAAGCCCCTTTAGCTCAGTCGGCAGAGCGTCTCCATGGTAAGGAGAAGGTCTACGGTTCGATTCCGTAAAGGGGCTCAACGGCACCACGGCCGCCATCCGGAACGCTCGGAGGGCGGCCTTCGTCGTTCCGGGCCGCCGTCCGCCCGCGCGGGGGAACCTCCGCGCGCGCCGGGACGGGCGGGCGCGGACCGATTCGCTCCGAACGGGGCCCTGTGATACCGTCCCACCGGTTCCAGCAGGGCGTTCGCCAGGTCACCCACATCCACCGGGTACTCTGGGGTTCGGCCCGCGGGGCCGCGGAACACCGATTCCCCGATCACGGTCCGGGAATTCGCGTTTCCGAGGTCAGGTGAGCATCCGGTATCCTTGCTAACCGGTCCACACCGACCAGCGCGGCGGGGTAGCTCAGTCAGGCAGAGCAAGCGGCTCATAATCGCTGTGTCGCCGGTTCAAGTCCGGCCCTCGCTACTACCCATCTCTCTCACCCCCGCGGGGGTGAGCAGGGCTGGGTCGAATCTCCGGCCGCCCTTCCACGGGCGGCCGGGATGCGTAGTCCATGTTCCTAGCTCAGAAAGGCACTCCATCGTGGCTGCCACCGACGTACGGCCGAAGATCACGCTGGCCTGCCAGGAGTGCAAGCACCGCAACTACATCACGCGGAAGAACCGGCGCAACGACCCGGACCGCCTCGAGATCAAGAAGTACTGCCCCAACTGCCGGACCCACCGCCCGCACCGGGAGACCCGCTAACCAGCGGCCCGGACGGCACGCGGCCACGCCCGCGCCGTCCGCAGGCAAGGCAGCAGAATCGTCGGCCAGGGCGAACCGGTCATCGCAGGTCCGTTGCACACCTGAACCGGCACGCGAGCGCGTTATCTGACCGGCGAGGCGACGCCGAAGGCGAGCCTCGCCGGGAAGCTCGCGAAGCGAGGTCGCGCTCGCCCGAGCACGGTCAGGGTGCGAGCCGCCAGGCGAGCACCCTGAGCCGGGATCGCAAGAAACACAGCCCGTTTCCCGCGAGTGAGACCCGCGGGGGCGGGCTGAACGTCATTCTGTTACGGTCCGTCGAGACGTTGCAAATGTGCTCGGACGAGGGCGACGCCGCCGCGCGACCCCGCCGGGACCTGGAGGGACGGACTGCATGGCACTCAACCGCGACTTCATCGGGCGAAGCTTCCCACCCACCGACCCGTACGAGGTCTCCCGCGTGAAGATCCGCGAGTTCGCGGACGCCATCGGCGACCACAACCCGATCTACCGCGACCGCGAGGCCGCGAAGGCGGCGGGCCACCCCGACGTCATCGCCCCGCCGACGTTCCCGATCGTGGTGTCGCTCGGCAACGCCGGTCTCGCGGACCCGGACCTCAACCTCAACTACGCGATGGTCGTGCACGGCGAGCAGCGCTTCGAGTACACCCGCCCGATGCGCGCCGGCGACGTCGTGACCTGCACCTCGACGATCACCGAGATCAGGTCGATCGGCAACAACGAGAAGATGGTCATCGAGACGGACGTGAAGACCGTCGAGGGCGAGCTGATCTGCAAGTCCTACAACACGATCGTGGAGCGGGGGGCCTGATGACCGCGAAGGTGAACTACGCAGACGTCGAGGTCGGCACCGAGATCCCCGCGCAGACCTACCCGGTCGACCGCGCGAACCTGGTGATGTACGCGGGCGCGTCCGGCGACTTCAACCCGATCCACTGGCGGGAGAGCTTCGCCAAGGCCGTCGGGCTGCCGGACGTGATCGCGCACGGCATGTTCACGATGGCGCAGGGCGGCCGGTACGTCACCGACTGGGTCGGCGATCCGGGCGCCGTGGTGGACTACGGGGTACGGTTCTCAACGCCGGTCGTGGTGCCCGACGAGGGCGGCGCGACCCTGGAGATCAGCGGCAAGGTGGAGGAGAAGCTCGACGACAACAAGGTCGTCGTGGCGCTCACCGCCCGGTCGAACGACCAGAAGGTCCTCACGCGCGCCAAGGCCGTCGTCCGGCTCGCCTGAGGCGCGCCGGGGCACGCACCGGCCGGGCGTCCGGCCGGTGCGGACGTGCACGTACGGGGAGGGGACAGCACGGTGGCGGTGTTCGCGGAAGAGGTGAACCTGGCCGGGTACACCACGCTGCGGCTGGGCGGTCCGGCGCGGCGCTTCGTCGAGGCGACGTCGGAGGCGGAGCTCGTCGCGGCGGTCCGCAAGGCCGACGACGAGGGCGAGCCGGTGCTGGTGCTCGGCGGCGGCAGCAACCTCGTGGTCGCGGACGCCGGGTTCCCCGGGACCGTGGTGCACGTCGGCGCGCGCGGCGTCGAGCGCACCGCCGGCGAGGGCGACACCGTCCTCGTCCGGGTGCGGGCCGGCGAGGACTGGGACCCGTTCGTCGCGCGCTGCGTGACGGACGGGCTGGCCGGCGTCGAGTGCCTGTCCGGAATCCCGGGACGGGTCGGGGCGACCCCGATCCAGAACGTCGGCGCGTACGGGCAGGACGTCAGCGAGACGATCGTGGAAGTCCGCGCGTATGACCGTCAGGCGCGCGCGTGCGTCACCCTCGACCGCGACGCGTGCCGCTTCACCTACCGGCACAGCGTGTTCAAGGGCAACGACCGGTACGTGGTGCTGGACGTGACGTACGCGCTCCGCGAGACGGAGGAGTCGCAGCCGATCGCGTACGCGGAGCTGGCGAGGCGCCTCGGTGTGAAGCCCGGCGAGCGGGTGTCGCTGAAGGAGGCGCGCGACGCCGTCCTGGAGCTGCGGCGCGGCAAGGGCATGGTCCTGGACGCCGCCGACCCCGACTCGCGCAGCGCCGGCTCGTTCTTCACCAACCCGATCCTCACCGCGGAGCAGCTCGCCGCGCTGGAGCGCCGCGTCGCCGAGCGGCTCGGCCCGGACGCGGCGTTCCCGCGCTACCCGGAGCCGGACGGGCGGACCAAGACGTCCGCCGCCTGGCTGATCGACAAGGCGGGGTTCGCGAAGGGCCACGCGCGCGGCCCGGTGCGGATCTCCACCAAGCACACGCTCGCGCTGACGAACCCCGGCGGCGCGTCCACCGAGGACCTGCTGGAGCTGGCCCGGGAGGTCCGCGCGGGCGTCCGCGACGCGTTCGGCGTGGAGCTGGTGAACGAGCCCGTCATGGTCGGCGTCACCCTCTGAACGCACGCCCCAGCACGCCCAGGACCTCCCCGAGCACCGCACTCGCGGCCCTGCGCCGCGCGGGACTGGACGACCAGACGGCGGGCAGCGCGATGCCGAGGTACACCAGCAGCGCCAGCAGCGCCGCCGCCGCGGCGATCACGATGGCCAGATGCGGAACCGCGGCGAGCGCGGCCAGTGCGGCTACGGCCCTGGCCCGGCCGGCCGTCGGCGACTTAGGCTTCATGCCACGATCCTGAAACGAGCGCGCCCCGTCCGGCTCCCGCTCCGGAGCACTCCGGAGAACTGCGGATCACCGCAGGTCAGGTGGTATGCGGAGGCCACTCGTTCCGGAGCGCACCGGATTCGACGGACGCCGGAGGGGGTTCGGCGGTGGGGCCGTCCAGGGGAACCGCGCCGGAGCCCTTGGCCCGCTTCTGCGCGAGGCTGCGGCGGCTGCAAGAAGCGGCCAAGCTCAAACAGGTCGCCTTGGCGCGCGCGGTGAACGTGAGCCCGCAGGCGATGTCGGACCTCCTCAACGGCAACATCAAGGAGCTCCCGCCGTGGGAGCGGGTGCAGGCGATCGTGGACGCCTGCCTGAAAGCGGGGGCGGGGCGGGTGCTCCCGCCCGACCTGGCCGACCGTGACGGCTGGCGGCTGCGCTATACCGACCTGGAACAGGACCTGGAAGCGCCTGCCCGCGTTCCAGAACCGCGGGACGACGACCGTGGCGCCGCGATCGAAGCGGTACTGCGGAACGGCTTCCTGCTGGCGTCCGGCGAGCGCGTTCCCCGCGTCGACGAGGCCGACCCGGAGGTCCTCGGGGTGCACCCCGCCATCCAGGTGTCTCGGCGGACGTCCGGCGAGCTGCCCCCGTACGTGCCGAGAGACCTCGACCCGGAGCTGAACGGGCTGCTGCGCCGAGGCGGGCTGATCGTGATCTCCGGCCGGTCCGGAGCGGGGAAGACCAGGACGGCCTTCGAGGCGATGCGCCGGGCGTTCCCCGGGCACGACCTTCTGGTGCCCCGCAACGCGACCGCGCTCCGCGCGCTCGCCGACTCCGGAGCGGCACTGCGGGACACGGTCATCTGGCTCGACGACCTGGACGGCTTCCTCGGCGCCGGGGAGGTCGACCAGCAACCGGACCAGCAACTGGTCTCCAGGCTGTGCCCCGGCGGACGCTCCGACGTGGTGATCGTCGCGACCGCGCGCTCGCAGGCTCTGCTGGACCTGACCACCGCGTCGTCACCGTCCGGGAACACGCTCGCCCGCAGCGTCCGCGCGCTGCTGGCGCAGGCGGCCGTCCTGACGCTGGACGCGGGCCTCAGCGACGCCGAACGCGAGGGCGCCGAGCCGTTCCGGCATGACGCCCGCATCGCCGAAGCCCTCGACCACGCCGGCGAGAGCGGGTTCGGCGAGTACCTGTGCGCCGGGCCGGCGATCCTGCACCGGTGGCGCCTCGGGCGGGCCGCCGAGGGCGGCGCGGCCCTCGTGGGCGCCGCGCTGACGTCGGCGGCGGTGCACTGCCGCCGTGCGGGCTGCCACGCGCCGCTTCCCCTCGCGGTCCTGGAGCGGCTGTACAAGGACCACCTCGATCCCCGCGACGCCCAGCGCCCCGGCCTGGCGAGCGTCGCGGACGGCCTCGCCTGGGCGACCGAGAGCGTCCGCGGCGCGAGCTCCTGCCTGGTCGGCCACGAGGGCGGCCGCTACAAGGCGTTCGACTACCTGGCCGACTCCCGTGACCGGGCCGACGACCTCGGACCGGTCCCGGACGCCGTCTGGACCGCCCTGCTGGACGGGTTCGACCCGCGAGAACTCAACCTCGTCGCCCTGGCCGCGCGCAGAGCGGGCCGGGAGGACGTCTTCCGGCGGATGCAGGCGCGCTGGGCCGAGTCCGTGGACGACCCGGCGGTGTGGGCGCTGACCGGCTCGTTCTTCCTCTTCGACGGCCCCGGCGACCGGTTCCCCGAGCGCGCGGCCGACGCCGAGCCCTGGCTCGTCCGCGCCGCCGGCGCCGGCCGTCCCGACGCCGCGCGGAACCTGTGGATCATGTTCGACCTGCTGGAGGACGCGGCGGCGGCGGAACGCTGGGCCCGGCGGGGGGCCGAGCTCGGGGACGGCGAGTCCATGGCCCGCCTCGGCGAGTTCCACGAGGAGAGGGGCGACCTCGACGAAGCCGAACGGTGGTACCGGAAGGCGGCGGACAGCGGGCCGATAGAAGCGAGGCGGACGCTGCTCGCCCCCACCCTCCGCTTCGAGCTCGGACCGTACGAGACGAAACTCTCGTGGATCACGGGCGACTATGTCGAGGAGCGCTGCGGCCCGTTGAACGCCATCCGCTACCTCGGCCTTCTCCGCGCGGCACGGGGCGACCTCGCCGAGGCCGAGGAGCTCCTGCGGCGGGCCGCCGCCCATGGCCAGATGGATGATCTGCTCGCGCTGGCCGTCTTCCTCATGGGCCGCGGCAAGGCTCTGGATCTGCGGGGGTGGTGCCGGGACGCGGCGCGCGCCGGCCGGTTCGACGCCATCACGCAGCTCATGACGCAGCTGGCCGAAACGGGCGACACGCTCAGGGAGCAACGCCTGCGCGCCTTCGCCGTGGACGCGTGGCGGACCGAGGGCGGCGCGTTCCTCGCCCGGCTGGACGACCGCGGGGACGAAGACCCGGAGCCGTACCTGAGCGGCGCGGGCCAGGTGATCCTGCTGTCCCTGGACGCCGCGGCGACGGCGGGCGTCACGGACCTGTGCGTCCGCGTGATGGGCGTGCTCGCGCTGGCGTCCGGTGAGGGCGTTCCCCGCGAACTCCTCCACCTCGCCGGATCGAAGGGCGTGTTCTCCGCTGACGCCGTCCCTCCGCGAGCGGTCGACGACGCGATCCGGCGGCTGGCGGACGCCGCCCTGCTGGACTGCGACCACGGCGCTCCTGTCGTGACCGCGCATCCGGTGGTCAGGCGGGCCGTCCGGGAGTGGCTCGCGCGCGAGGGCGGAATGACCGTCCTCGGGGGAGCGGCCTGCGACATGCTGCGGGCCGCCGCCGCGACCCTGCCCGAACCTCTGTTCCAGGGGCCGCAGGCCGCGGCCATCGCCCGGCACGCGTTCGCACTCGACGAGCACCTGACGCCTCACCTCGGCGATGAGGACCGGAGCCTCGCCGAAAGCATGCTCGGCCTGCGGGCCTGGGCGTTGCGGTGCCTGCTGGAGAACGGTGAGGCCGTGCGGGCGCTCGAACCGGGCGAGCGGCTCGTCGCCGACGGCGAACGGCTGCTGGGCGACGCGCACCCGGACATGCTGCGCGTCCGCAACGACCTCGCCGCGGCGTACGTGGAGGCGGACCGGACGGACGAGGCGATCCCGCTGATGGAGCGCACGCTCGCGGACGTCGAACGGATGCTGGGGGAGACGCACCCGGAGACGCTGACCGTCCGCAACAACCTCGCGGCCGCCTACCTGCGCGCCGAGCGCAAGGAGCAGGCGGTCGCGCTCTTTGAGCAGGCCCTCGCCGAACGCACCGCAGCGCTCGACCGCGCGCACCCCGAGACCTTCACCGCTTGCGCGAACCTCGCCGCCGCCTACGCACAGGCGGGCCGGAGCGCTGACGCGATCGCGCTCCTTCAACGGAACCTCCCCGAGAGCACGCGCGCGCTGGGCGAAACGCACCCCGTCACGCTGCACCTGCGCGCCACCCTGGCCACGGGGTACGAGGAGGCGGGCAGGGCGACCGAGGCGATCTCCGTCCTGGAAGGGACTCTCACCGACCTCGAAGAGGCACTGGGAGCGACGCACCCGAAAACGCTGGCGGCGCGCAACCACCTCGCGGCCCTCTACCGCGACGCCGGGCGGCTCGACGAGGCGCTGCCGCTGTACGAACGGGTCCTCGGCGAGGCCGAGCGGGTCCTCGGGCCCGATCACCGGACCACCGCCCGCGTCCGCGAAGGCTTCGCCGAGGCCCGCCGGAAGGCGGGGGAGCAGGGCGGAAGGCCGAAGAGCAGGGCAGAAGGCGGGGGAGCAGGGCGGAAGGCCGTGAGCCCTCGCTTTGACGTCGTCGGCGGGGCGGTTGATAGCCTGCGAGACGTCGAGGGGGAGTAGTCCCAATCGCGTGATCGACATGCTGGCGCCGCAGGTGGCGCCTGGTCGCGCGGGCCTCCGCAGGAGGCGGACGAGACCTTCGGCCCGGCAGCCATGCCGGGCCGAGGTCGTGCGCCCGAAACGGCTCCCCCGCCCTCCGCCCGGCATCCGAGCGAGAGGGACCCGGTGGTCACCGCATTCATCGTCAGCCTGGCCGTGATCTTCGTCGCGGAGCTCGGCGACAAGAGCCAGCTCATGGCCATGACGTTCGCGACGCGCTTCCGCGCGATGCCCGTGCTGATCGGCATCACCGCCGCGACCGCGCTGGTGCACCTGGCGAGCGTGGTGGTCGGCGCGGTGCTCGGCGCCGCGCTGCCGACCCGTCCCATCTCGATCCTCGCGGGGCTGGCGTTCCTCGGCTTCGCGCTGTGGACGCTGCGCGGCGATGAGCTGGACGACGAGGAGCGCGACAAGGCCCGCAAGGCGAGCGGCTCGGCGATCCTGGCCGTCGGCACCGCGTTCTTCCTCGCCGAGCTGGGCGACAAGACGATGCTGGCGACGATCACCCTCGCCGCCGACCACGGCGGCCTGCTCGGGCTGACCGGCATCTGGCTCGGCTCTACGGTCGGGATGGTCGTGGCGGACGCGCTGGCCATCGTGGTCGGGCAGATGCTGGGCAAGCGGCTGCCCGAGCGGGTCATCAAATACGGCGCGGCGGCCGGGTTCGCGATCTTCGGCGTGCTGTTGCTGGTCGAGGGCATCGCCGGCTGAGCCCGCGTCCCCAGGGGGACCCGCGACACTCTCCCGCGACATTCTCTCGGGGCACCCCTTGACGAAGTTAGTGATTGGACACTAACTTTCTCTCCATGAGCCCGAGGATGAGCGCCGGCGAGCGCCGCGAGATGGCGATCAAGGCCGCGATGGCCGAGTTCGCGCGCGGCGGCTACGAGGGCACGTCCACCGCCTCCATCGCCGAGCGTGTCGGCGTCTCGCAGCCGTACATGTTCCGGCTGTTCCCGACCAAGCGCGCCCTGTTCCTGGCCGCGGCCGACCGCTGCTTCGCCGACCTGGAGGAACTGCTCCGGGAGGCGGCCGGCGGCCGCCGCGGCAAGGACGCGACCGCCGCGATGGCCGACGCCTACCGGGGCCTCCTCAAGGAGGACCCGCACCTCCTGCGCTTCCAGTTGCAGCTCTACGCCGCCGCCGTGGAGGACGAGGAGATCAGCCGGATCGGGCACGCCCGGTGGGCGCGCCTGTGGCGGCTGGTCGCCGACGTGTCCGGCACGGAGCCGGAGGTGGTCACCCGTTTCATGTCCATCGGGATGCTGATCAACGTGCTCACCGCGTTCAAGGTCCCGTACGTCCCCGGCGAGCACCTGCTCCCCGAGTCGCTGCGCGACTGGGCGGAGAGTCTGCGCGGGGCCGATCTCGGTGCGACGGCCACGGTCCCGGAGGAGGAGTCGTAGGAGGGACGGCATCGGCGACCCGCCGTCCCCATCCCCTTTTTCTTGCCCACTGAAGTTAGTGAGTGATAACTAATGAACCGGCCGCACCCCCTCCGCACCTTCATCGTCACCGGCATCGCGCTGTTCATGGTGGCGCTCGACAACCTCATCGTCACCAACGCCCTCCCCGACATCCGCACCGACCTCGGCACCGGCCTCGAAGGCCTCGAATGGACGGTCAACGCCTACACGCTCACGTTCGCCGTCCTGCTGCTGCCCGCCGCCGCGATCGCCGACCGGTGGGGACGCCGCCGGATGTTCATCGCCGGCCTCGCCGTCTTCACCGCCGCGTCCGCCGCCGCGGCGCTCGCGCCCAACATCGGCACGCTCATCGCGGCGCGCGCCGTCCAGGGCGCCGGCGGCGCGATCGTCCTGCCGCTCACCCTCACCCTGCTCGCCGCCGCCGTGCCGCCCGCCCGGCGCGGCGTCGCGCTCGCCGCCTGGAGCATGATGAGCGGCCTCGGCGTCGCGCTCGGCCCCGTCCTCGGCGGCGCCGTCACCCAGGCCGCCACCTGGCAGTGGATCTTCTGGATCAACGTCCCCGTCGGCGCCGTGCTGCTCGCCCTCGCCCCCGGGTTCCTCACCGAGAGCCGCGGCGCCGCCAAGCGCCTCGACCTCGCCGGCACCGTGCTCATCGCGGGCGGCGTCCTCGGCCTCGTCCTCGGCCTCGTCCGCGCCAACGAGCACGGCTGGACGAGCGCGCAGGTCCTCGGCTCCCTGATCGGCGGGGGCGTGCTGGTGGCCGCCTTCATCGTCCGCGAACTGCGCACCGCCGAGCCGGTCCTGCCGATGCGGATGTTCTGCAGCCGCGGGTTCAGCCTCGTCAACGTCCTCTCGCTGATCATGTCGTTCGCCATGTTCGGCGCCACGTTCCTGCTCATCCAGTTCATGCAGGGCGTCCTGCGGATGAGCCCGCTCGACGCCGGCGTCCGCTCCCTGCCGTGGACCGGCATGCCGCTGCTCGTCGCCCCGCTGACCGCGCCGCTCATCGCCCGCATCGGCGTCCGCAACGTGCTGGCCCTCGCGCTGGCGTTCCAGACCGCCGGCCTCGGCTGGCTCGCCGCCGTCCTGTCGCCGACCGCCTCCTACGGCGAGATGGTCCCCGCGTTCGTCCTCGCCGGCATCGGGATGGGACTGTTCTTCCCGCCCATCGCCCGCGCCGTCCTCGGCTTCGCCCCGCCCGAACTGGCCGGCGTCGCGTCCGGCGTGAGCAACTCGCTGCGCCAGTTCGGCACCGTTCTCGGCATCGCGGTCCTCGGCGCCGTCTTCGCCGCCCGGGGCGACTTCACCACCCCGCAGGCGTTCACCGACGGCCTCCAGCCCGCCCTCTGGCTCGCCGTCGCCGCCCTCGCCGCCGGAACCGCCGCCGCGCTCCTCGTCCCCGCACTCCCCGCCCACGCCGAGCAGGTCCCGGTCAAGGCCCCCGAGCCCGCCGAGACGCCCGCCTGAACCCCGCCGGCGCGGGGGGGGGGGGGGGGGGCGGGGGGGGGGGGGGGGCGGCCCCCCACGAAGACACAGAACCCAACCCCCCCCCCCCCCCCCCCCCCCCCCCCCACCCCGC
>NZ_JBEPCJ010000066.1:0-4137 GCF_040299565.1 Spirillospora sp. NPDC000708 | reverse complement strand
GTGCCGTCCACCCCGGTGGACGGCACGCCGCGCCCCATTTCCCGGAAACCTCACCCCGCGCCCCCGGCCACGCGCCGACCCGAACCGTCGCGATCGCGAGCGAAGCCAAGTTCGAGCTTGCGAGAACTTGATCGCGCAGCGAGGCCCCCAGGGCCGAGCCGGAGCGATGCAGCGATCGCACGCATTGCCCGCCGAAGGAAGGCCCTCTAGGGCCTGACGCCAAGGGCAATGCCATTAACACAACCAGGCGTCGATACCGGCCAGGAGGTGCTTGCGGACGTCGTCGGGAGCGGCCGACGCGCGCACCGACTGCCGCGCCAGCTCCGCCAGCTCGGCGTCGGAGAAGCCGTGCACGTCGCGGACGATGTCGTACTGGCGGGCCAGCCGCGACCCGAACAGCAGCGGGTCGTCGGCGCCCAGCGCGATCGACGCGCCCGCCTCGAACAGCCGCCGCACCGGGACGTCCTCCGGCGTCGCCGCCACCCCCAGGCTCACGTTCGACGCCGGGCACACCTCCAGCGTCACGCCCCGGTCCACGATCCGCTCCAGCAGCCGCGGATCCTCCACCGCGCGCACGCCGTGCCCGATCCGGTCGGCGTCCAGCGTCTCCAGGCACTCCCGGACGCTCGCCGGGCCGAGCAGCTCCCCGCCGTGCGGATCCGACAGCAGCCCGCCCCGCTTGGCGATCCGGAACGCCCCCTCGAAGTCGTAGGCCCGGCCGCGCCGCTCGTCGTTCGACAGCCCGAACCCCACCACGCCCTGCCCGGTGTACCGGACGGCCAGCCGCGCGAGCGTCTTCGCGTCGAGGGGGTGCCGGGTCCGGTTCGCCGCGATCACGACGCCGATCCCGATGCCCGCCGCCTCGCCCGCCTCCCGCGCCGCGTCCAGCACCAGCTCGACGGTCGGCGTCAGCCCCCCGAACTTCGCCGCGTACCCGCTCGGGTCCACCTGGATCTCCAGCCAGCCCGACCCCTCCGCCGCCTCGTCCTCCGCCGTCTCCCGCAGCAGCCGCCGCAGGTCGTCGGGCGTCCGCAGGACGGAACGGGCGATGTCGTACAGCCGCTGGAACCGGAACCAGCCGCGCTCGTCGGTCGCGTGCAGCTTCGGCGGCCAGTCCTCCACCAGGGCGTCCGGCAGGTGGACGCCGTGCTCGGCGGCCAGCTCCACCAGCGTCGAATGCCGCATCGACCCGGTGAAGTGCAGATGCAGGTGCGCCTTGGGGAGCAGGGCCACGTCCGGACGGGCGGAGCCGGGCCGCGCGGCGGCGGGCTCGATGCGGGACGGCTCCGGGTCCTCTCGCGGGGAACGGTCCTGCGGCGGGCGGGGTGACACGGTACGGGCCTCCATGGACCAATGTTGCCGGATCGGTCGACCCGCTGAACCCCCGCCCTACCAGGATCACCACACCGGACTACCCCGCATGGCACCCGGCGGCCATCCGCGCCCGTGGACATCACCGAAAAAACTTGGGAACCCCGTGCAACCCCGTTCCGTGGTCGCGCGTATACGAGGGGCGCAAGAGGAGAACACCGGACGGGCAGAGAGGGACTCAGACGATGATCACGCTGAAGGCCGCACTGATCACTGCGGGCGCCATCGGAACCGTGGCCGTGGGCGGCGGCGCCACGTGGGCCATGACCGGCTCCCACCAGAACGCGGGCCTCCAGTCCGGCGACTCGAAGCTGCCGGCCGCGCACCGCGTCGTCGACGCCGCGCCGAAGACCGCGCCGACCTGCCTGCCCGCGCTCCCGAAGACGGGCAAGCTGCCGAAGACCGGCAAGCTCCCCACCGACGGCAAGCTCCCCACGGACGGCAAGCTCCCCACGGACGGCAAGCTGCCGAAGACGGGCGAGGTGCCCGCGGGCAAGGTGCCGGCGAGCAAGCTGCCCGGGACGGAGCAGCTGCGCAAGGAGACCGAGGCCCTCAAGAAGAAGGCCGAGGCCGGCAAGCCCACGGTCAACGTCCCGAACCCGGGCGTCCCCGGCGTCGTCGCCCCCGGCACCCAGCCGACCGCGCTCCCGTCGGGCCGGCCGAACCTGCCGACCTGCGCGCCGTCCGCCAAGCCGCTGCGCAAGGCCGGCGCCCCGGCCCCCAAGCCGTCCGCGAGCATCCCGGGCAAGCCCGCGCTGCCCGCCGCGCCCGCCCTCGACTGCCGCACCCTCGCCCCCGCGGTGAAGGTCGGCGGCACCGTCGAGCGGACCGTCATGCTCGCCAAGGGCCTCAAGTACGTCTCCGCCACCCCCGGCACCGCCGACCTCAAGAAGCTCAACATCTGCGCCGTCACGCAGAAGTGGACCGGCAAGGCCGGTCAGTGGCTGACCGTCGAAAGCCTGAAGACCCCCGCCGGGATGACGCAGAATCAGCTGCGGCAGGCTCTGAAGCTCCCCGAGGGCGGCACCCCGCTCACCATCGACGGCGTCGCCGCCTACCAGGGGCCGCGCGGCGGCGGGGTCCTGGTGTTCGACCCCAGCGGCTACTCGCTGTTCGTGAACGGCAACCCCGTCCTCGCGGGCGGGCCGAAGGACATCGCCACCGCGCTGCGGCAGGCGCACCAGTAGGAAGAAGGACCCGGGCGGACGGCCAGGCGCGGGGCCGTCCGCCCAGGACGCGGGATTCCCTCCACCCGGACGGAGAACAGTGGGGCGTCGAGACGACGAGTCGTTCGTTGAGTTCGTGGCGGAACGCGGCGATGCCCTGCTGCGCACCGCCTCGCTGATGTGCGGTGCCCGGCAGGACGCCGAGGACATCCTGCAGACCGCGCTGGAGAAGGCGTACCGGCACTGGGGACGGCTGGACGCCGACACAGACCCCGAGCCCTACGTCCGCCGGATCCTGGTCAACCTGGTGATCAGCCGGTCCCGGCGGTGGAAGGTGCTGCGGGAGATCCACATGGCGAGGCCGCCCGAGACGCCGACGCTCTCGGGCACCCACGCCGTCGAGCTGAGGGGGACGCTCATGGACGAACTGCGCAGGCTCGGCGCCCGCCAGCGGGCCGTGCTCGTGCTGCGCTTCTGGGAGGACCTCTCGGAGGCGGAGACCGCGCGGGTGCTCGGCTGCTCCGTCGGCACCGTGAAGAGCCAGGCATCCCGGGGGCTCGCCAGACTCCGGGAGCGACTCGGCGCGAACCTGGCGCCACTGGGGAGCTGAACGATGGACCTGGAGAGCGAACTCCGCGCGGCCATGGCCGAGCAGGTGGCGGGGACGGCCGCGCCGCCCTCGCTCGTGGCCGACGTGCGCCGCCGCCACCGGCGCCGCACGAACCGGATCCGCGCCACCGTCGGCGTCGCCGCCGCGTCCGTCGCCGCGCTCGCCCTGGTGCCCACCTACCAGTCGTTCCGGGCCACACCTGCCGGGGACTCCGCGACCTCCCGCCCCACGGGCGGACCCGCGGTCCTCGAGCAGCCGGAACGGCCGCCCGCCTCGGGCCTCCCAGCGTCCCCGTCGCCAGAGGGGAGGCCCGAGGCGGGGTCAACGCCGAAGCCGTCCGAGCACCCGCGGTCCGGCGACGGCGGCGGCGGGGGAGGCGAGCGGCCCGGCGCGCCCGGCCCCGCCGTGAAGCTCCCGAAGTGGGTCACCTACCTGCCGGGCGGGCTCGCCGCCACCGCCCCCTGCACGGGCACCGGCGACGCCAAGCGCCGCACCACCACCTGCAAATGGGGCGGGACGGACGGCTGGGTGCAGATCGCCCTCATCAAGGGAAGCGGCGTCGGCCTCACCGACCTCGCCCCCGTCGGCGGCGTCCCGACCCGCACCACCGTCCGCGGCATGCCCGCGCTCACCGGCGACCGCCCCGGCTCCGGACGCCAGATCTCCTGGATCGCCAAGCCCGGCACCGGCGTCACCGTCACCGCCGGCGGCGCCGCGAAGGACCAGCTCATGCGCATCGCGGAAGGCGTCCGCCCCTAGACCACGCTCCGGCGGGGACGTCCTCGAATGGCGGAGAGGGGCCGCCAGGACCGTTCCCCGCCGGAGCGTTCCTGTGTTTGTTTGCATTGCCCTCGGCGGTCGGGCCCTGGGGGCCCTCCCTTCAACGGGCGATGCGGTGCGATCGCTGCATCGCTTCGACTCGCCCTGGGGGCTCGCTGCGCGATCGGATTCTCGCTCCGCTCGAATCCGGCTTCGCTCGCGATCGCGACG